>JAMOOT010000263.1 GCA_027065215.1 Candidatus Omnitrophota bacterium
GGTGATAAACCGGAACAATCGTCTTAAAAAACTTTTGGCATTGAATGCTCCGGATATCATTATACGTAATGAGAAACGTATGCTTCAGGAGGCAGTAGATGCCTTGTTTGATAATGGCCGTCATGGACGGCCAGCCTTAGGGGCGAATAATCGTCCGCTCAAATCCCTTGCAGATATGCTTAAAGGTAAACAAGGACGTTTTCGTCAGAATCTGTTAGGTAAGCGGGTTGATTATTCTGGCCGGTCAGTAATTGTTGTGGGGCCTGAGTTAAAACTTAACGAGTGTGGTTTGCCTAAGGAAATGGCCTTGGAATTATTTGAGCCGTTTATTATTCGAAAACTACGGGAGAGAGGGATTGTACATACTGTAAAGGGTGCCCGCAAGATGGTAGAGCGTACCAAAATGGAAGTATGGGATATATTGGAAGAGGTGATACAAGACCATTATGTCCTTCTTAATCGCGCTCCAACACTTCACCGCTTGAGTATACAGGCATTTCAACCAAAGTTGATAGAAGGTAAATCAATACAGTTACATCCTTTGGTCTGTGCGGCCTTTAATGCTGATTTCGATGGGGACCAGATGGCGGTTCATGTACCGCTTTCGTTAGAGGCCCAGATGGAGGCCAGGATATTGATGAATGCAGCAAGAAATCTATTTTCTCCGGCTAATGGACGGGCAATTGCTACCCCATCGCAGGATATAGTTTTGGGGATAGCCTATATGACTAAAGCAAAAGACGGTGATAAGGGTGAAGGAATGATATTTGCTGATTTAGATGAAGTCCTTACGGCCTATCAGGATAAAGAGGTTGGTCTCCATGCGAAAATAAAAGTTAGAATAAAGGGCCCTTGTTATAAGCAAAAGGACTTCCCTGAAGATAAAACTCAGTTAATAGAGACGACAGTAGGTAGAGTTATATTTAATTCATATCTTCCAGATGGATTTGCTTTTGTAAATATGCAGATGGATAAAGGTAAACTGGCGCAATTAGTTAAGGATGTGTATGATCAAATGGGACATAATATAACAGTTCAGACATTGGATAAGATAAAAGAATTAGGGTTTAATCATGCTACATATTCTGGTTTGTCTATATCAATTACTGATCTAAATGTACCAAAAGAGAAAGAAAAATTAATAGACCAAGCCAGAAAAGAGGCCAAAAGAATAGAGGAGCGATATCGTAAAGGCCTTATAACAGAAGGTGAGAGGTATAGTAAAATAATAGATATATGGACCCATACCACCGAGCAGGTTTCCAATTGTGTATTTAAGGAGTTCGATTCATTTAATCCTTTGTTCTTAATGGCTGATTCTGGTGCGCGAGGTTCAAAACTTCAGATAAGACAATTAGCGGGTATGCGAGGGTTGATGGCAAAGCCTTCAGGAGAGATTATTGAAAATCCAATTGTCGCCAACTTCCGTGAAGGGTTAAATGTTTTGGAGTATTTCTTATCTGCCCATGGTGCTCGTAAAGGATTGGCTGATACTGCCTTGAAAACGGCTGATGCGGGATATTTGACCCGTAGGTTGGTTGATGTGGCTCAAGATGTTATTGTGGTGGAAGAGGATTGTGGGACTCTCAACGGTATTGCTGTTGGTGCTATTGTTGAAGGTGATGAAGAAGTTGTTAGTTTGGAGGAACGAATTACAGGAAGAACCGCGCTTGATAATATTGTTGATGTGATTACTGATGAGGTGATTGTACGTGCTGGTGAAGAGATAACCGAGGAAAAGGCTCGTAAGATAAAAGAGGCTGGGATAGAAACTGTAAGGATTCGGAGTGTGCTTACATGTGAGTCTCAGCGTGGTGTATGTGCTAAGTGTTATGGTAGGAATCTTGCTACCGGAAAATTGGTAGAAGTGGGTGAGGCCGTTGGAATTGTAGCTGCCCAGTCTATTGGAGAACCAGGCACGCAGTTGACTATGCGGACATTCCATATAGGTGGTACGGCAAGTAGAATTGTGGAGAAGTCCAGTATAGAGCCGAAACAAGATGGGGTTATCGTATATCACAATTTGAGAGTTTCTAAAAAGAGCGAAGGCTATGTTGTCCTTAACCGTAACGGTGCGGTAAGTATAAATACTCCCTCTGGCAGGGAATTGGAGCGTTATCCAGTTCCTCAAGGTGCATTGATCCTTTATCCAGAGAAAGCAGAGGTTAAGTCAGGCCAGGTTATTGTTAAGTGGGATCCGTATACTCAACCTATCCTTAGCGAGGTTGATGGAAAGGTTAAATACGAGGGTATGATCGAAAACGTTACCATAAAGCAGCAAGTAAATGAGATATCCGGAATAAAAGAAAGGATCGTTTTAGAGCATAGGGGAGATTATCATCCTCAGATTGTAATAGTGAATGATAAGGGCGAGACAGTTGGGATCTATCCAATACCGCATGGTGCTCATATCTTGGTTGATGAGGGGCAAAAGGTCGAGGCTGGGGATATCCTTGCTAAACAGCCTAAAATTGTTATTAAGACCAGGGATATCACTGGTGGTTTGCCTCGAGTGGCTGAGTTGTTTGAGGCAAGGCGACCAAAGGATCCCGCTATTATCAGTGAGATCGACGGCTATGTGGAGTTTGGAGAAACCTCAAAGGGGCAGAGAAAGATAATTATCAAGAGCCCTTCTGGCATGGTAAAGGAATATACATTACCTCCAGGTAAACATCCAACAGTCTATAAGGGAGATTATGTTACCGCTGGTCAGCAGCTGACGGATGGACCGATAGTGTTGCATGATATTTTGAGAATATGCGGTGATAGAGTTTTGCAAGAGTATTTGGTTAACGAAATACAAGAAGTGTATCGATTGCAGGGTGTTAAGATAAATGATAAACATATTGAGGTAATCATTCGCCAGATGTTGAGGAAAGTACAAGTTGAGGATCCGGGCGATAGTGGGTATCTTGCAGGGGATTATGTTGATAAACATAAGTTGTTGGCGGTAAATAGAGAATTGATAAAACAAGGTAAGAAACCAGCTACTTATTCACCACTTTTGTTAGGTATCACTAAAGCAGCCTTGCATACCGAAAGTTTTGTCTCAGCTGCTAGTTTCCAGGAGACAGCAAGGGTCTTGACAGAAGCGACTTGGGCTGGTAAAACAGATAGTCTACATGGATTAAAGGAAAATGTTATCGTCGGGCACGTAATCCCGGCAGGAACTGGGGCAAGGGCAAATATCCTTGCTGCGGAAGAAGACGATTTAGAGAAGATCCCGATGTAATACATTTTTAGGTTAAGGAGGTTTTATGCCGACAATAAATCAGTTAGTTAGATTGGGAAGAAAACCTAAAACAAAAAAGTCTAAGTCCCCAGCTTTAAAGGGGTGCCCTCAGAGACGTGGAGTATGCGTGCAGGTGCGGACAATGACCCCAAAGAAACCGAACTCAGCATTGCGGAAGGTCGCAAGGGTTAGACTTACCAGTGGGGTAGAGGTTACAGCTTATATCCCCGGTGAAGGGCATAACCTTCAAGAACACTCGATAGTGTTAGTAAGAGGTGGACGTGTGAAGGATTTACCTGGTGTAAGGTATCATATTATTCGGGGGGCATTGGATACGGCTGGAGTTGAGGGTAGGAAAAAGTCCCGTTCGCTTTATGGGACTAAGCGGCCAAAAAAGTAAAGGAGAAGTGAGAGTATGAGGAGAAGACGAGCAGAACGCAGGAAAATTACCCCAGATCCTATCTATAGGAGTGAACGGGTTGCAAAATTTATTAATATGATAATGATGAGTGGAAAGAAAACCGTGGCTCAGAAGATAGTCTATAGTGCGCTGAAGATATTGGGAGAAAAGACGGGAGAGGATGAGTTGAAGGCATTTTATAAGGCACTTGACAATGTTCGGCCGAGGGTAGAGGTTAGGCCTCGTAGGGTCGGTGGGGCTACATATCAAATCCCTATGGAAGTTCCGGATTATCGAGGATATTTTTTGGCGATGAAATGGATAAGGGATTTGGCTCGATCTCGTAAGGGTAGGCCAATGTATGAAAAATTAGCTGATGAACTGTTATCTGCTTATAGAGGAGAGGGTGCAGCGGTTAAAAAGAAGGATGACACCCATAAGATGGCTGAGGCAAACAGGGCATTTGCCCATTTTAGATGGTAAAGGAGAAGGACTATGCCGAGAGAAATGCCTTTAGATAAAATACGCAATATAGGAATTATTGCCCATATAGATGCGGGTAAAACCACTACTACAGAACGTATATTATTCTACACTGGTCGAATTCATAAGATTGGCGAAGTTCATGAAGGGACTGCTACTACAGATTGGATGGAGCAAGAGAGAGAGCGTGGTATCACTATTACTTCTGCTTCTATAAGTTGTAAGTGGCGTGATTGCCAGATAAATATTATTGATACCCCTGGCCACGTCGACTTTACAGTAGAGGTAGAGCGTTCGTTAAAGGTCTTAGATGGGGCCGTAGTAGTCTTTTGTGGAGTTGGTGGTGTACAGCCTCAAACTGAGACTGTTTGGCGCCAGGCTGATAAGTACAATGTGCCCCGTATTGCTTTTGTTAATAAGATGGATAGAGTTGGTGCAGACTTTTTCGCTGTTTTAGATCAGATGAAGGATCGGCTTGCTTGTCATGCTGCGCCTATACAGTTACCAGTAGGTAAGGAGGATTCTTTTAAGGGAATTGTGGATTTGATTGAATGGAATATGCGGATTTATAAAGACGATTTGGGCAAAGAAATGGATGTTCTGCCTATTTCTGAGGATATGCTTGAGGATGCCCAAAAGTGGAGAGAAAACCTTGTAGAAAGGCTTGGCGAAGTCGATGATCAGATAATGGAAAAGTATTTAGCCGAAGAAGAGATTACTAAAGAGGACATTAAAGAAGCGATTCGTCGGACAGTGGTTAAAAATAAGTTTGTTCCAGTTTTGTGTGGAACAGCGTTAAAGAATAAAGGAGTGCAACTTTTATTAGATGCGATATGTGATTATCTTCCTTCTCCTATTGATATTCCAGCAGTGAAAGGAATGAATCCAAAGACTGGTGAGTATGAGGAAAGGACTCCTTCTGATGAGGCGCCTTTTTGTGGACTTGCCTTCAAAATTATGACCGATCCCTATGTGGGGAAACTCACCTATGTTAGAGTCTATTCAGGAAAGTTGACTTCAGGTGTCTATATTTACAATTCTACTCGTCGTGCCAAAGAAAGAGTTTCTAAAATAGTTCGTATGCATGCTAAACGTCAGGAAATCGTTAATGAGATATTTACTGGGGATATTGTAGCCTTTGTTGGTCTAAAGGAAACAAAGACCGGTGATACACTTTGTGATGAGCAATATCCTATTGTATTAGAATCGATGAAATTCCCAGAACCAGTTATATCACTTTCTATCGAGCCCAAAACGAAAGCGGATCAGGATAAATTGGCTATGGCCCTTAAAAAGTTTGAAGAAGAGGATCCTACTTTTCAGGTGAGATATAATTCTGAAACAGGTCAGACCCTCATATCAGGAATGGGACAACTACATCTTGAGATAATTGTAGACCGTATGAAACGGGAATTTAATGTGGATGCGAATATAGGTACACCAGAAGTTGCCTATAGAGAAACTATTCGCAAGGCAGTACGCAGCGAAGGTAAATATATACAGCAATCAGGTGGTAGAGGACAATATGGCCATGTGATAATTGAAATAGAACCAGGAGAACGAGGTTCTGGAATAGAGTTTGTGGACAAGATAAAAGGTGGGGTTATCCCGAAGGAATACATACCAGCGGTAAGAGATGGTATCTTCTCCGAAGCCCAAAATGGAGTCTTGGCTGGATATCCATTGACTGATATAAAGGTAACATTAGTAGATGGTTCCTTTCATGAGGTTGATTCCTCGGAGTTTGCCTTTAAGTTGGCTGCCTCTCTTGCACTTAGCGATGGCGCTAAGAAGGCAGGGCTTGTTTTGTTGGAGCCAATTATGGATATAGAGGTTGTGGTTCCAGAAGATTATATGGGAACTGTGATTGGTGATTTGAACAGCAGGAGGTGTAAGATTACATCCTTAGGGCAAAGAGGACATTTAAAAGTAGTTAGGGGTGATATTCCGTTGGCTGAGACATTTGATTATGCAAATGTATTGAGATCCTTGACACAAGGCCGCGGAACGTATACAATGGAGCCTTCTTATTATGCAGAGGTTCCGCCAAATATAGCGGAGAAGATAGTTGGTAAGAGAACAGCAGGAAAAAATTCATAAAAACAGCAGGAGGTGTAGGAGATGGCTAAAGAAAAGTTCGTAAGAACCAAGCCACACGTAAACATTGGGACTATTGGACACGTTGACCATGGTAAAACCACATTGACTTCGGCAATTACAAAAGTCCTTGCACAGAGAGGAATGGCAGAGGCAAAAGATTATAACCAGATAGATAATGCACCAGAGGAAAGGCAAAGAGGTGTTACGATTAATATTGCCCACGTTGAGTATCAGACTGATAGACGCCACTATGCCCACATTGACTGTCCAGGGCACGCTGACTATATCAAGAACATGATCACAGGCGCTGCTCAGATGGATGGTTCTATTTTGGTGGTAGCGGCTACTGATGGTCCTATGCCTCAGACTCGTGAGCATATCCTGTTGGCAAGACAGGTTAATGTTCCAGCCATTGTGGTATTTATGAATAAAGTTGATCAGGTTGATGATCCTGAGCTATTGGATTTGGTTGAAATGGAGATAAGAGAGTTATTGAGTAAGTATGAATACAATGGAGATGAGGTTCCGATTATTCGCGGAAGTGCGTTAAAGGCAATGGAATGTGGGTGTGGGAAGGATGATTGCCCAAATTGTAAACCAATAGTTGAATTAATGCAGGCAGTTGATGAGTATATTCCTGACCCAGTAAGAGAGATAGATAAGCCATTTCTTATGGCAGTTGAAGACGTCTTTTCTATCTCCGGACGAGGTACAGTTGCCACTGGTAGAATAGAAAGGGGCAAGGTCAAGGTCGGAGATGAAGTTGAAGTAGTTGGGTTCAATAACAAAATTGGCAAGACGGTTGTTACTGGTATAGAAATGTTCCGGAAGATACTTGACGAAGGTCAGGCCGGTGATAATGTTGGTTTGCTTCTGCGAGGTGTTGAAAAGAAGGATTTGAAGAGGGGTATGGTTTTAGCCGCTCCAGGGAGTATTACTCCCCATACTAAATTTAAGGCTCAGGTTTATGTCTTGAGCAAGGAGGAAGGAGGTAGGCATAAACCCTTCTTTACTGGATATAGACCTCAGTTTTACTTCCGTACTACAGATGTTACTGGGACTATTAAACTCCCGGATGGAGTGGAAATGGTTATGCCAGGTGATAATGTGACCTTTGAAGTAGAATTGATTGCTCCAGTAGCATTGGAGAAGGAGCTGAGGTTTGCTATCCGTGAGGGAGGTAAGACTATTGGAAAAGGTGTTGTAACTGAGATAATGGAGTAATCGCTTTGTTAAGAAAGGTAGTTGTTCTTTATCATGGCTGAACAAAGAATACGAATAAAACTTAAGTCCTATGAGCATCGAATACTCGATCGCTCAGTAAAGGAGATAGTGGCATCCGCTCAACGCA
>JAMOOT010000264.1 GCA_027065215.1 Candidatus Omnitrophota bacterium
TATTCACCGTATCTGCCGACATCTGCCCCCACCACTTTGGAAATACTCTTAAGACCATATTTTTGGGCCTTCTTTAAAATCATGGGTGCTATGTTACCCCAATTAAATATCTTTTTCCCCGAACCATTAAACACTAATGTAAGCCATTGATTGGAAAGATAATCCTGCTTATAAACAGGCATACCGGTACTCGATAAATAGGAAAGAGTAGAAAC
Organism: Candidatus Omnitrophota bacterium; assembly: GCA_027065215.1. GTDB lineage: Bacteria > Omnitrophota > Gorgyraeia > S143-82 > S143-82 > S143-82. The sequence goes on from JAMOOT010000264.1 coordinate 216, forward strand.
CTGTAACATTTCCATCTGTCCAACATGTTGCGTTGTTTCCGTTACCTTCCCGTTCTCCACTATTCCTTTCTCCACTACTCGCCAAGATTTTTTGGTCCATCCAATGGGGGTAAAGGTGGAGAGTTCATAGAAGGTTTTCCCTGATCCGCTCTCCTCTACCAGGATATCCGTATCATCCATCCACCCAAATAAATGCCCTCTTACCCAACCACCCAAGCCCTTAGAAGGCCCTCCTGTCAATCCCCAAACATCTTTATAAGACCTATATGATTCTCCTTCTTTTGGAGAGACAACTGGATCGCTCAATTTTCTAAATTTCACACCATCCCCAAGGCCAATAACCTTTAACCCCTGGTTAAGGATTATGTGGTCAAAGACATTCTCTGCAACGGCATGGGCGCCTTGGGAGACCATTCGTCCAAAGATCTGGCCACCTGAGGGCAATAGAGAGGTGCGCCATTTGTTTTCTGAGACGCCTTCGGATCTGTAGTAATCTGCTATCGCTACCATCTGGGAGATGCCTGCAGCACTGTTTATTTGTCCGAGGTAGGATACATATGCATTTACATATTGTTCTGGAGAGTTAAAGTCCCATAGGGAAGGGGACCTCCAATACCCGACAATCCCTCCAAGGGTCTCTACCGAACCTGTAAATGCACTCCTCCAAGTATCTGCTGCCCCAGTAACTCGCGCAACTCCCGCTCCGATACCCACCATCCCTAATGCCGTTAACTGGGATGCGGCATAAGGGGATACGTTCCATTTGTCCTGCATCTCTTTCTCTATATAGCTCACTGCAAAATTTGCAATTCCTGAACGCAGACCTGCTTTTATGGTATCTTTCCAGAAAGAGGAAGATTTAAACTCGAATGGGTTTTTCCATCCTGCCACGGCCAGTGCGGCTGTGCCTTGGGATATTACTCCTAATAGAAAATCATTTTTTATAATGCCTTTTTCACCTAAGTATGAACTTATGCCAAGGGCTATTCCCTGACGCGCCCAGGCCGCACCGTTCTCTGTTATTGCACTCAAAACCCCCTGCCAGAACCCGCCTTGATAGGCAGAGGTTATAGTGCCGTTGGGGGACAGGTTTGCTATATCCAGAAGAGGCCCGTTAGGGCCAGGACCATAAACCAAAATTTGACTTCCCCTTGGTGAAGCT
>JAMOOT010000265.1 GCA_027065215.1 Candidatus Omnitrophota bacterium
CAGCATAAGATGGCAATGGCCTGCCTTCTCTCTGATATATCGCCGATTCCAAATATCGGTAATATCTCTTCCTAAACACATCTGTAATCCGACTGACTCCTTTCAATCTGGAACGACTTTCACGAACTATCTCATCGTTAAGCCAAAATTGCAAAAAACGTTGATACTCTTCTAAGGATGGAGTTGGAGAATCAGAAGAATTTTTCATCTCCTTTCTAACCTCGGCAATTTCAAATATATGATGATCTGGTTTAAGTTCCTTCCAAACAAAATCTGATATCTCCTTTACTGATCTAATATTCCATCGTGAAAGGACAGTGTGAATACCTATAACCAGATTGGCCCGCAAATCTTCCCTGAGGGTCTTCAATTCCCTAATCAACTTCACCGCCTTATCAAAATTACCAGGGATCCCCCTGATCTCATCGTGGAGCTTTCCTATACCATCCAGAGATACGTTCACTGTAATCGCACCTATCTGCGTTCTGATTTGTTCCATAGAAAAAACTTTTTTCAAAATAGATATAATTCTATCCACCAACAGGGCATTGGTAGGAATTACTAATAACGCTGGTTTATTGTATTGGGCAATGGAGAAGATGATTCGGTCCAACTTTTCTATCAAAAAAACCTCTCCTCCACTTAAGGTAATCCAGATAGGGGCACTACCTATAGATTGGATCACTCTTTCCCATTCCTCAACGCTTAACTCATCTTTCAACGGATTTTCCCAGATCTTACAGGTCTTACAACGCGAATTGCACTGTGTAGTAAGGCTGAAAGTGTAATTTATCGGTAATAATCTTGGCCAGCCGAAGGTTCGATATAGCCAAAAACCCGGAATCAAATAAGACAGTCGCCAAATCTTTCTCATTCCAGCCCCTTACTGGTCTCTATCATCTCCCATCTTCCCTTCCGATCGTATCTGCCTAAGAGCAAATCTACCCGCCCTAACAACCTTGCCCATACCTCTAAAATTATAAGAGCAATCATAGGGAAAAGATTTCTTGGATCTTCTACAACAACTCCACTAATTGCTTTCAGTAAAAGCCTAAAATCAAATGTGCTTCCTTTATATCCATATTGTCTTTCTAATAACTTATGGCCTATGTATATCCTCTTGCGCTGTTTGATAAAGTCAGATACGGTCTCCGGTCCTTTGTTCAGGACCACTGCGTTGGGGCAATATACAATCTTTAAACCCCTTTTGGTGATCTCGTATTCAATTGAGGCCTCATCAACTAAGGTATCATCAGGTATCGCATCAAAAACCTTGCGAAAGGCGACTGCCTCACCTGTCTTGGGCGATATCAAACTCACTCGATGCTTCAACTCCCAAAGTAGATGAACCATCTTACCCATAAAGGTATTC
>JAMOOT010000266.1 GCA_027065215.1 Candidatus Omnitrophota bacterium
CTTAATGAAGGGGAAATTGTTAAAGGGTATAAAAAGAGAGGATTGGTTTGCGCGGGTTCAGGCTGTTCAGCATCTTGTATCTTATAATATTATGCGTTACGATACTGCTCGGGGATTTACTACAGCGGATTTAGTTTGGCTGTTCCTAAAGAATAAAGACGCTGTTAAGGATTACAAGTTTGTAATGCGCACTCTATTCCAATATGTTCCTGTCCTGTTGAGGTTAAAACATCGTGATTGGTTTTCTTCAGTAAAGGATGCAAAGTGGACCGAAGAGACCGCGCCTGTGCTGGCATTTTTATCAGTAGTAAGTAAGGATGGATTGCCTAAGGAGGAGGTTGTAAAGAATCTTTTAAGTTTGTTAAAAAGTAATAAATATAAGATATGGAACTTTGATTTTGGAAATATATTGTATAAGCTTTTTCCAAGTTACTTTATAGATACCAGTAAATTGTTGCGAACTTCCTACCTGCCGTTCTGGACTACGGTAATCCTTAAGGGGGAATTGGATTACTATTTGGAGCACTTAGGAATAGATAGCGAAGAGTTTGCTAATTTCCTCGCGAAAGAACTTAAAACTACAGTAATAGGACGGCGTTTAGTGAGGATACTGGTTTATGAGATGATGAAGAGTAATTATTCTGATGGAGTAAAGAAGGTCGCTTATAAGTTGGCGAAACAGATAGAGTTTGTGGATCCTGTCCTCAGTAAGGCAGTCAGGAATAAAAAGATAGAACCAGAGCAGTTAAGGGAGACTGCATGGTATCACTTTGTGTCTCGGTATAAGGCTCAGGTTGAAAGCGATAAGAAGGTATATATTCTTCTTCCAATCGGGTCTGAAAGGGAATGGGAAGAAAGTATTAATAGATTGAATCAGGAGGGATTTGTTTATAGGAAGGATGATAATAGGTATGTCAAGGTCATAGGCAATATAGAACTCCATGTGGTACGCGTTTTTACCCCGGATGACATGACAGGTGGAAAAAACCTGTTTAGTTTGAGCTGCCCCAGTTACCTTTACGACGATGTAATGGCATCGGCTTTCCTTGATTCACTTTCATTTGATGATTTAGTACGCATTGTTGATACAAATCCAGTAGATCGTTATGGAAGAGGTGCTTCGGTTTTGTTTGTGGGAGATAAGGAAAAATCTATGTTCAATCTCTTAATGTCTAAGGCGAATAGTTGGTTCCCTATGGTTGGGTTTAGAAACTGGAGTGAGGCCTTAAAGGGAATGTGTTTATTCTTCGAACAGTTGCAGAAGAGTAAGGATGGGGTGGAGTTTTTGAAGAATTTGCGCAGAGAGTTGGATAAAAATGGCCTTTCACATATATCTATTGCTAATGAGGGAAAATCTTTGTTCCTT
>JAMOOT010000267.1 GCA_027065215.1 Candidatus Omnitrophota bacterium
GTTAAGTTCTTTCTCATTCTTCTCAAAAAATATAGTTAAGGCACACTGATAAGTTGCACATCCATAGGTGTTTCTTGTCCATCAGCTAACTCAGCAGTAATAGTAACGTAATAATTTCCTGGAGGTACATTAGAAAAGCTTATTTGAGTAATATTACCCAATGGAACCTTATAGAGAATCCAATCGGAACTCAATCCTAAATATAGGTTATAATTAATTCCTGTTAGGCCTTGTGAATTAGACCAGTCTAAAAAAACGGTTCTGTCTGCACTGACTTGGTAATTAAAAGAAATAGGATGATTAAGACTTGGAGTTGAGATAATAAGAGGTGTTTTGCTATACGAAGGTATAGCTTCCCATTGATTATGTAAAATTACATAGACGTAGTAAACACCTTCTGGTATATTATGGGTGTCCCAATAAAAAGTATAAGTATGACCACTTTCAACAGGTAGGTTTGTTGCAATTGGAACCCCATTATATCCATTTTGATCTGAATCATAAAAAATATCTGCCTTTAGGTTCCCTCCTCCTTCCACATAAAATTTTATAGGGAAAATTCCCTTGCTTTCACTATCTGCTCTTACATAAATAGAATCTATATAAAAATCTCTAGGTTCAGGAAACTCATGAGGATCAATTCTAAGATAACGTACATATCCAGTCCACTTACGGTTAGAAGGTGGTTCCCACTTTACTTTTTTTAAATCAAGCACATACTCATGTAAACCTGGATAAAGCACAATGTCATCTGTAGTAAGCCCTTCATCCCAATCATCTGCCTTCCAGGCAATCCTAGCCATTGCTCCATTAGTTAAGTCCAAATCTCCAGGCAAATACATTCTTAAAGTAACCCAATGATATTTATCTGCATTTAAAGGTCTAGAATTTTCTTGTAAAAGAACATATACACCAGGATCTCCCCATTCATTTTCTGGAGCTTGGGTAGAAACTCCGTGTAAGAAAGTCCCAGAGATACCGAGCTCAGGAATAAAATTAGTTAATTCATACTTACTTACATTTGCAACTCGTCTAACATCAGAAACATCATCAAATTCCCATGGGTTACCTTGAATTGTTGTTGCATAATCTTCCCCTGTCTCAGGGCCAGGACTTATTACTTTTACAACAGGAGTTGCAATAATATTTAGAGGTTCATGGTAATACGTAGGAACTAAATCTGAGGGTAAGACATCTGATCTAGGTGAGAGCAATACACTATGGATATTTATTTTTAAATCACGAGAAGAACAGGGATCAATCCGTAGAGCCTTGATCTTTCCCGCCCAATCTCTATATTTTGACATATCTATAACATATTGTTTCCTACCCTCCTGGATTGGAATAAATTCTGAATGATGGGAAAAGTCAAATGAGCTATTTCCCCAGTAAATAATAATCCCTGCTTCTTGAGAAGGGACATAATCAAAGGACATATCTATAATAAGAAAGCGATATTTTTGCGCATCTATTGGGTTAACAGAAGAGACATTCATTACCAAAAAAGGATCATTGTTATCCGTAACTCCCTGAAAACCATTTTCACTAAAAGAAATATCTCTAAATCCCCGCACAATAGTTGTATCGACTTGGTCCTTCATATCCCAAGTATTACCCACAACAGTCGTAGCATAGTCAAGGTCCGGTATCTTAGCAATATAATATGTACCTGGTGGCAAAATAGAACAATCGAAAGTGCCGTTTTCATTGGCCTGTAAAGTTGTTAAAAATCCATTTTGTATGTTTTGATCTCTATCCACTATTATAGTTTGGGGAGAATCTGGCAGAATCAATGGATTTGAATATATTTTAGGGGCTATTAATCTCGCCCAATCAATTTTAAATTTATCACAGGTTACACAAGGATCAATCCTTAATCCCTTTAATATACCCTCATAAGGAATTCCTTCATAAGGCATATCTTTTAGATCAATCACATATAAATGCCAACCTGGATAAACTGAAAAGAACGTGGTGTAGCCAAACCCATTCTCAAAATCTGTTGGGGTTTCAGCACCTTTGTGCCAATAAATAACTCCCCCAGGTTCATCAGGAGAGAGATTATCTGGCAGCCACATAAGGAATGCCAATCTATAAAAAAGAGAAGTGTCTATAGGGTAATTCTCTCCTACTTTCCCCAGTTTAAGCGAGCTCACTACCCCTGGAAAGAGTAACCAAAAAGAAGGGTCATTGTCTTGACAAATTCCTGTAAAAATTCCATCTTGATAATCCCAGGAAGCTAGATTATTGGCCCAAGGAAGAGGATAAATATCTTCCTTATTTTTCATATCCCATCTATCTTTCAAAATTACGGCTGAAAATTCTACTCCTTCTGGAACTGTAAAGCTTATAGCCACGTTGTTAAAACCTACTATCAACAAAATCCAAAAAACAAAAAATAAAGTTTTTCTCATGATGCCATCCTCCTCATAAAGTATTCAAAATTTTACTTTAAAAAATTTAAACCCCACAACTTAAAACATGTCAAGTTGTTTTAATTTTTCCTCAAATTCAGATAAAGAATCCACCCTTATGGCGAGTTTAAGCAGGCTTTTTAAAAGCTCTTATAAAACACCTTTTATAAGAATGGCAAGGAAAATTTGGTATATAACCATTTGCATGGCAGGTTTTTAACATTTTCTAATAACCTAATTTATTTCTCCCCACGAGTTGTTTTTTTAAAGTTTGACTAAAGATTAAATTGTAATGTATAAAGAGGACAATTTTTTTGCAACAAAATGTCACTAAAAAGGAGGCCCTATGTTTAAAAAGTTTTTCATTATGGTTACCCTAATATTTTTAACCTGTTTTAATTTTCCTGTCAACGCAACCCTTACGCTGAAGTGGACATTTCAGACAGATGGTTATTTAGAGTCTTCCCCAGCCATAGCTCCAGATGGGACCGTTTATGTAGGGAGTGACAAACTTTATGCTCTCAACCCAGATGGTACTCTCAAGTGGACTTTTCAGACAGATGGGTATTTAGCGTCTTCCCCAGCCATAGCTCCAGATGGGACCGTTTATGTAGGGAGTGACAAACTCTATGCCCTCAACCCAGATGGTACTCTCAAATGGACTTTTCAGACGAATATTACAAGTACCTGTTCCCCAGCCATAGCTAAAGATGGGACTGTATATATAGTGGCTAATGACAAACTCTATGCCCTCAACCCAGATGGTACTCTCAAGTGGACTTTTCAGACAGATTGGTATTTAGCGTCTTCCCCAGCCATAGCTCCAGATGGGACTGTATATATAGTGGCTAATGACAAACTCTATGCCTTCAACCCAGATGGTACTCTCAAGTGGACTTTTCAGACGAATATTACAAGTACCTGTTCCCCAGCCATAGCTAAAGATGGGACTATATATGTGGAGGGAACTACTTATGATAGCGAGGAAGGTTTAAAAAGCAATCTTTATGCCCTAAACCCCGACGGAACACTCAAGTGGACTTTTCAGAGAGATGAGTATTCAGACTCTTCCCCAGCCATAGCTCCAGATGGGACCGTTTATGTAGGGGGTGACAAACTCTATGCCCTCAACCCAGATGGTACTCTCAAGTGGACTTTTCACACAATTGGAGGAATGTCTTCTCCAGCCATAGCCCCAGATGGTACTGTATATGTAGGAAAATACAAACTTTGTGCTGTAACTCCTGATGGAATATTAAAATGGGCATTTCAAATCGATGGATGGAACGGTGACTCCTTAGCCATAGCTCAAGATGGAACCGTGTATGTAGTGGGTTTTGGTCTTAATGCCATAAATCCTGATGGCACACTTAAGTGGATCTTTCAAACTGGTGGATGGATATCTTCTTCTCCATCCATATCTGCAGATGGCTCAATATATGTGAGCACCGACCATGGTCCCCTGTACGCAATAAATCCTGATGGCACACTTAAGTGGATCTTTCAAACTGGTGGAGATATTCCTGGATGCTCTCCAGCTATAGCTTCAGATGGAACCGTGTATGTAGAAGCGAGGAAAAGCCAACTCTATGCCATCAATCCAGACGGCACTCTTAAGTGGACATTTCAAACAGATGGAGAAATACATTCCTCTCCAGCCATAGCTAAAGATGGGACTATATATGTGGGAGGAACTACTTATGATAGCGAGGAAGGTTTAAAAAGCAATCTTTATGCCCTAAATCCCGACGGAACACTCAAGTGGAGTTTTCAAATAAATGGAAAAGTATATTCCACAGCCATAGCACAGGATGGAACTGTATATGTGACCGTATATGTCCCGAATACACGCCAACTCTATGCCCTAAACCCAGATGGCACGCTCAAGTGGACTTTTCAGACCAACGGATGGACGATGTGGTCCTCACCAGCCATAGATGCAAAGGGAACCGTATATGTATCAGATAGACAAAATCTTTATGCCATAAACCCCGACGGCACACTCAAGTGGAGTTTCCAGACTGATGAAGAAATATATTCCTCTTCTCCAGCTATAGCGCGAGATGGGACTATATATGTAAAGGGCGATAAACTCTATGCTCTAAATTCAGATGGCACGCTCAAGTGGACTTTTCAAACTGGTGGATGTGAAGGTGATTCTCTAGCAATAGCTTCAGATGGAACCGTGTATGTCGGGGCCTCCAATTTCATATATGCTGTAAACTCTGACGGAACACTCAAAGAGTTTTATTGGTTCGAAGATGAAATATCTTTTTTCTCTCCAATTATTATAGGTCCAGATGGCAGCGTGTATGTAGCAGCTAACCGCCGCCTTTACGTTTATGCAATTCAAGGAGAAAGTGGTGGTCCTGCCAATAGTCCTTGGCCCATGTACGGCCATGATCCAGCTCACACATTCCAGGCCACCGAGATACACCCAATATTTTATCTTGACTCAGACGGTGACGGATATGGAGACCCAAATAATTATATTCTATCTTCAACTCAGCCTCTAGGATATGTAATAAATAATACTGACTGTGATGACACTAACCCCAATGTCCATCCTGGTGCTATTGAAATTGTAGGGGATGGAATAGATAGTAATTGTGATGGGGTAGAAGCCCCTATTCCTGGCACACTCAAATGGACATTTCAGATGGAGAAAGGTTATTCATGTTTTTCCCCGTTTATAGGTGCAGATAGGACAGTGTATCTAACAGTGGATTATGATAGCGTAGAAGGTTATCGCAGCAAGTTATATGCCATAAATCCAGACGGCACTCTTAAGTGGACTTTTCAAACAGATGAAGGAATGTCTTCTCCAGCTATAGCTCAAGATGGAACTGTATATGTAGGCACTAATAGCGGTAAACTCTATGCCATAAACCCTTACGGCAGACTCAAATGGACATTTCAAACAGATGGAGAAATAGTTTTCTCCCCAGCCATAGCTCAAGATGGGACTATATATGTAGGGACTTATGGCGGCAAGCTCTATGCCATAAATTCAGACGGAACACTCAAGTGGACTTTCCAAAAAGATGGAGAAATATATTCCTCTCCAGTTATAGCTCAAGATGGAACTTTATATGTAACAGCTGACGACAAACTCTATGCCCTAAACTCAGACGGAACACTCAAGTGGACTTTCCAGACAGATGGGTTTATATCCGCCTCCCCAGCTATAGCTTCAGATGGAAACGTGTATATAATATCAGCAAATATTTTAATGTCCGGAACACCTTATGGGGCGCATATAACCACCATTTCTGGTTCACTTTATGCCATAAACCCTGAGGGAACACTTAAGTGGATATATCCGATTGGTCTAAGATATTCAGGATGTGGCTTTGGCTCCATTGCTATAGGTGCAGATGGAACTGTGTATGTTGAATGGGGGAACCTCCATGCCATAAATCCAGACGGCAGACTTAAGTGGACCTTTCAAACAGATGGAGGAATGTCTTCTCCAGCCATAGCTCAAGGCGGGACTATATATGTAGGAGGTTATGTCGCTAATATTTATGGCATAGGCAAGCTCTACGCCATAAATCCTGATGGCACAATTAAGTGGAGTTTTCAGACACCTGGAAAAATATATTCCTCTCCAGCCATAGCTATAGATGGAACTGTATATGTAGCGGCTGATGACGGCAGACTCTATGCAATTCAAGGGGAAGAAGGTGGCATTGCCAATAACCCCTGGCCCATGTTTGGCCATGATCCAGCTCATACATTCCAAGCCACAGAGATTCAGCAAACATTTTATCTTGACTCAGATGGTGACGGATATGGAGACCCAAATAATTCTATTCAAGCTACAACTCAGCCTCCAGGATATGTAACAGACAATACTGATTGTGATGATAGCAACCCAGATATCCATCCTGGGGCTAATGAAATTGCAGGGGATGGAATAGATAGTAACTGTGATGGGATAGATAACCCTCCTTCCATTATCCTTAAGTGGACATTTCCAATGACTGGAGGATTTGTTTCCCCAGCTATAGCTAAAGATGGGACTGTATATGGAGTAACTTATAGCGGCAACCTTTACGCAATAAACCTAGATGGCACTCTCAAGTGGACTTTTCAAATGGACGGATGGACGATGAAGTCCTCGCCAACCATAGATGCAAATGGAACCGTGTATATAGGGGCTGATAAACTCTACGCTATAAACCCCGAGGGCACTCTCAAGTGGACTTTTCAGACGAATAGCACAATATGGTCTTCCCCAGCCATTGCTCCAGATGGGATTGTGTATATAGTAGATAATGACGGCAACCTTTACGCGATAAATCCCGACGGCACTCTCAAGTGGACTTTTCAAACTGATCCAAAAATATCTTCCTGCCCAGCTATAGCTCAGGATGGAACTGTGTATGTAGGTACTAATGTAGGCTTCTATCCCAGCAAAATCTACGCCATAAATCCAGATGGCACCCTTAAGTGGACTTTTGAGATTGGAGGTTTCACAATATTTTACTCTCCAGCCATAGCTCAAGATGGAACAGTGTATATTGTAAAGTGGCACACCCTCTATGCCCTAAACCCTGACGGAACAGACAAGTGGACTTTTCACACCGATGGCAGGACAATATTTTACTCTCCAGCCATAGCTCAAGATGGAACCGTATATGTAGCAGATGAGGGGAGCCAACTTTATGCCCTAAATCCAGACGGTACACTCAAATGGACTTTTCAAACGGATGGTTCAATAATGTCTTCTCCAGCCATAGATTCAGATGGAATAGTGTATGTGGGGACCTATGAGGGAATCCTTTATGCCATAAATCCTGACGGAACACTTAAGTGGAGTTTTCAGACAAATGGAGGGGTATCTTCTCCAGCCATAGCTTCAGATGGGACTGTATATGTTATTGGCTGGGACGGCCTCTATGCAATTCAAGGAGAACACAAGAGTCTTGCCAATAACCCCTGGCCCATGTTTGGCCATGACCCAGCCCATACATTCCAAGCAACAGAGATTCAGCAAACATTTTATCTTGACTCAGATGGTGACGGATATGGAGACCCAAATAATTCTATTCAAGCTACAACTCAGCCTCCA
>JAMOOT010000268.1 GCA_027065215.1 Candidatus Omnitrophota bacterium
GAATCAATGCAGGGAATGTGCAGAGGGTTGGCTTGGAGAGGGAAGAGATATTATCTGCCCTTCAAAGATCTTGCTTTGATGAGGAGTATAGAAAAAAAGTTATGGTGAAAAATGAGTTTTATGGCAATGGAAAGGCAGGAGAGAAGGTGATTTCGGCTATAAAGAGTATAGATTTGGAGGACAGAAGATGGTTAGTAAAGGAGAGATTTGTATGACCGAGTTGGTGATAGCAGTTCATCCCGACGATGAGACCTTAGGGGCAGGGGGGACACTGTTGAAGTCAGTCCATCAGGGCAACAAAGTAGTCTGGGTAATTGTAACTCGCGATAGAAACAATTACCACAGACAGTCACAGATAGTGGATAGAGTGCGTTCATCTTACGGATTTGCGGATTTGATCTGGTTGGATTTTGATTGTGCCAGATTAGACACATCTGATTTGTATGCATTGGTCCAGCACTGGGAGGAGATATTGGATAGAGTAAGACCAGAGAGGTTGTATATCCCGTGGGAGGGGGATATCCACTCAGATCATCGGATCGTCGCTGAGAGCCTTAAGGTTTGTTTCAAGAACCATCGTTTCCCTTTTATACAGGAAATCCTTGCCATGGAGGTGATAAGTGAGACGGATTTTGGTATCACAGCATCTTCTACTGCATTTGTCCCAAACGTGTTTGTGGATGTAGAAGATGTGTTTGAGAGAAAGATGGAGATATTGTCCCTTTACTCGGACCAGATTGCCCCACATCCATTCCCTCGCAGTATAGAGGCAATAAAGGCCCTTGCTATCCTTAGAGGGAGAATGATAGGGAAAAGTTATGCTGAGGCATTTAATCTGCTGTTTAGCAAGAGATGAAATTTTTAAATCCCTTACGACGAGGTTGATGTGCCCCTTAGTAAGAAAACGATTTTAAACTGCCTGTATCTGGTTTTTCCCCAACCGCTTAGCGCGATAAAGTGCAGCGTCGGCCAATTCAATAAGCTCCTCTTTATTCTTGGCGTCTTCCGGATAGCTGGCTACACCTATACTTAATGTGGGCAGGTTGGCGGATTCTACAGTTGCCCTTAGTCTTTCTCCTATTTTTATCGCCTCTTGCTTTTCAGTATCAGGCAATATAATGGCAAATTCTTCCCCTCCATAACGGCAGACCAGATCGATCTTGCGGGATTGTTCTTTTAGTATCTTTGCCACATTACGCAGGACTTCATCTCCTTTTTGGTGTCCGTTTTCATCGTTGAACTTCTTGAAATCGTCTATGTCAATGAATAAAAGAGATAAAGGTGTATTTTTACTATCGCTTTGGGTCAAAAGTTGATCGAGTTTGTGTTGAAAATATCCGTGGTTCCAGAGTTGGGTT
>JAMOOT010000269.1 GCA_027065215.1 Candidatus Omnitrophota bacterium
TGGTAAAGGAATATGAGGATGTATATGAAAAAGTAAAGGCCTGTCAGGATGTAGAGGTTATTTCATTGGAGAGGGAGGATATAGCAGGAGAGGTAGTAGTAAAGATCTCCAATCCTAAGGGATTAGATATAAGTTTGGAGATAGAAAGGGAAGGTGGGACAGAGTCAGTGAGACTCGTTATGGATAAGAGTGGGAATTATGTGCCGGAGAGGAGGTTATTGTTAAGAGATGGGATTAAGGCATTGAATCTGCGTTTTGATTATTTCAAGGAATTAGATGATGCATTAGATGTGAAAAAACAGATATGGAGTTCATCGGCAATAAAGGAAACAGTTAATTGGAATTCAGCAATCGCCACCGAATCGTTTCAATATATTAAGGATCTCGCAAGTTCAAAGTTTGGGTTTGGTGAGTTTATGAGGAAGAATCGCTCAGGGATATGTATTGATGGTTTATGTTGTCTTTTTAGCAAAAATGATGTGTTCCCTGAAGAAATTAAGCATATTCTGAGGAGAAAAGGTATTATAGGTAACTTTTGGGAAGTAAATCCTGTCCATAAGGGGATTAGTATATCCGCCATACGAATGATGGATAATTTGCGTAAGCCGATATCTTATCCGTACTATCCTTGTAAGGGACTAAGTATAAATCTTAAGTGGTTAGGGTCTTCAAAAAATGTCCTAATAGAGACAGGTTGTTGTTTATATCAAGGACGGCCTATGGTGTGTAAAGAATGGCCAAATTTTAAGTTGGGACATGATTGCCGATTGCGATTGCATATGATGTTGGGAATACCTATCTTAGCAAGATTAGATTTAACCAAGGTAAAGAAAAAGGATTTTGATAAATCTGCAGATTATGAGAGTGGTATATTTGCAGATCCAAGATTATTTGACTTTTTTTCCAGATCCATAAAGGAAGGTCGAAAATTCTTAGAGATTGAGATAAACATATATCAAGCCCAAGCACTGTGGGCGAATTCTCCCCTCGAAGTGGAAAGGGTTCATTTGCTCGGTGCTGGAGGGGGTGGAGATATCCTGGGTATAAGTTTTCTGGGGCTGTTAATAAAAAAGGCATTTTTATCGCACATCGGGCCATATCGGTTGGGGAGGAATACGGAAATTTATATTTATAGCCCTAATTTAAAACGGGCAATAGAACAAGGGAGATTAGGCCCTATTCCTATGAAGAGGATAGTGAATAATTCTGGCCGTCCTATAACACAAATAAAAGGGAGCAATTATTTTTATCCTGTTTCAGAAAACACAGCCGGAATAATCGAAGATATAGGCAAGATTAGATCTATATCTGAGACAAAGGCTGTTCGTCTATTGATGCAAGCAGGTATGAAGTTATTTTTATTTGATGTCTCGCGCAGCGGGTTGGAACTGGCAGAAGATTTTTCTCGCTCAATTTATCGTAGTGGGGATTTGGTTTTGATTGTAGATATGGGCGGAGATATACTTATGCGACTACCTTATCCAATAACTGCGAGAAATCAAGAAATACATCCTGAGCGATACATACGATCTCCCAATACTGATGCAGTTTGTCTTGATTTTGCCCAGTATCTCTTCTTGATGGGCATTGATTCTATGGTTGGAATCGCTGCAATGGGAGGAGATGGAGAACTTGGAGAAGTAGGATTGTTTTATTTGTCGGAACTAAATACTGCGAAGGAAATTGTTTCTATGCTGGATTTAATCGATTTTATAGATGTATACAGAGAAGAGATTTCTTATGAATTGGATTGGATCAAAAGGCTGCTAACCTGTATAAACAGTGAAGTTTCTGGTAACCTGTTAAAAAGGCTATTTTCCATTAACAGTTTTGATGTTTTGGCAAAGTCTTCGTTTGAGAAGTTAAAGATAGACATATTGAAAGAAAATCTAACTTTATTCAAAAAAGCAGATATATTTAAACATATCCCAGGGCCTGAGGTCTATATAAGAAGCGGAACAAGGAAGGAATTTTTGAGTCCAGCCTATTTTAGGATGTTTTTTCTTTATCCTCGATCAATTACCAATCGTATCCAAACAAATCAATTAAGAATAGGTAGATTTTTGTTAAATTATGGAATCTTAAATTGGTGGGGCAAAGATATATTTCATCAAAATCTTGGGTATATCACTGAATTGACAGATGTTAATAATTTGAAGGTAGGAGTTGGCCGTTTTTGAAAACTGATTTGATACATAGACCCTTAGATAGGAAAGTAGTATAATACATACCTATATGAGACATTCGGCAATAGGGTAAAAGTTAAGTAAGATAGGAACAAAGCAAAGTTATGGGAAACATAGAGAAGATATTACAAGATATAAGGGAAGGCAAGATTGTTATAGTTGTTGATGATGAAGATAGAGAAAATGAAGGGGATCTGGTCCTCGCTGGGGTTTATGCTACACCAGAGAAGATAAATTTTATGGCAAAATATGGTCGAGGACTAATCTGTGTACCAACTACTCAAGAGAGATTAAGAGATTTAGATATCCCTCTCTTAGATTCACCAGATTACCAACGTGATCAATTTGCTACTGCTTGGGCTATGTCAGTGGACGCGGCACGAGGTATAACAACTGGTATTTCAGCCTACGACAGGGCCCGAACTATACAAGTCTTGTGTAATCCAGATTCTAAGCCAGAGGATTTAGTTCGGCCTGGGCATATATTCCCCTTGAAAGCAGTGCCTGGAGGGGTATTAGTCAGGGCTGGCCATACCGAGGCAGCGGTTGACTTGATGAAGTTGGCTGGATTATATCCGGTAGCAGTTATATGTGAGATTATGAATGATGATGGTTCTATGGCAAGGCTGCCAGAGTTAAAGGAGTTTGCAAATCACTATGGCCTTTCTATATGTTCGGTTGCGGATATAATTGAGTATCGCCGAAAGACTGAAAAGTTGATAGAGAGACTTGCCCAGGCAAAAATGCCAACAGATTTTGGGGAGTTTAATGTGGCTATCTATCGTTCAGTTGTTGATGGGCAAGAACATATGGCAGTTTGGATGGGGACTTGGAAAGAAGATGAACCTGTCTTGGTAAGGGTACATTCTCAGTGTATGACAGGAGATGTTTTCCATTCTCGTAGGTGTGATTGTGGTGAACAATTACACGCTGCAATGAAAAATGTAGCAAAAGAGGGGAAAGGTGTTATCCTTTATATGTCGCAGGAAGGAAGAGGAATAGGGTTAGGGAATAAAATAAAGGCGTATCATCTTCAAGATCAGGGCCTGGATACTGTGGAAGCCAATCTTGCACTGGGATTTCCTCCTGATTTGAGAGAGTATGGTATTGGTGCTCAAATATTGAAAGATTTGGGAATAAAAAAGATTAGATTAATGACCAATAATCCTCGAAAGATTGTTGGTTTGCAAGGATATGATTTAGAGATAGTTGAGAGAGTGCCTTTAGTGGTAGGGAAGAAAAAGGAAAATGAATTTTATTTAAAAACTAAAAAGGATAAGTTAGGACATTTGTTAGAATAATGAGTGTTGCCTATCTTGGTTTAGGGAGCAATCTTGGCAACAGGGAAAGAAATATCCGAAAGGCAATTGACTTGATACAGGTGCTTCCATTTACTTCTGTGGATAAGGTTTCATCTTTTTATTATAGTTGGGGCGTAGATGGTGCTAAATTAGATTTTGTAAATGCGGTTGTTCGCATTTATACCCTTCTTCATCCTATTACTCTTTTGTTATCTCTACAAGGAATCGAACGGATGATGGGGCGGAAGACAAAAGGACAAAACCTTCCTCGTACAATAGACATTGATATACTTCTTTTTGAGGGAGTAGAAATGCGTTTGCGTGATTTGACAATTCCTCATCCTCGAATGCATAAAAGGCCATTTGTTATCCTTCCTTTATCTGAGGTAAGGCCAAGATATGGCTATTAAAGACTTAGCACTTCGTTGATGTTAATTGCTCGAGATTTTATAGTGCTATTTTAAAATAGTTTTTAAATTAGGATTTTCGATACTTGACGAACTAAGGATGAGGAATTATATTTATATATGGAAGTAGATAGTAAAAGCGAACGTCCCCCACGGGAGGCAAACTCTCCGCCACCTGGAGTTTGCCTCTCTGCCCTCCCTTTAATATCTTAAATAGATCCCTTAGTGGATTGATTTATTGTTATAGTGAAACAGATTTGGATGAGGTGATTTCTATTGGTTGTTTTGTTGTGTTTTCTCAGGTATAAAATCATTTTGCAAATCATTTTGGTAGAGGATACTTTGATGTTAAAATAATCCAATTACAATGTTAACGGAGGAGATAAATGGACCTAAAGGAAAAGATAGCAAATAAGTCTGCTGTCATAACGGTGATGGGGCTTGGATATGTTGGCTTGCCTCTGGCAGTAGAGTTTGCAAAGGCCGGGTTTACTGTTCACGGATATGATGTGGACAAGTCAAAAGTAGAGTCCCTTATTCAGGGGAAAAGTTATATACTGGATGTATCAAATGAGGATATCCAGTCTGTAAAAGCCAGACTGCTACCTACTATAAGTCCGGATTGTATAAAAGGTTCTGATGTAGTTATTATATGTGTGCCAACTCCTCTCAGGAAAACTCGTGATCCGGACCTCACTTTTATAATTTCAGCGGTACAGACCTTATTGCCAAGGATATCCACTCAGACCTTAGTTATACTGGAAAGCACAACTTATCCGGGCACTACTGAGGAGATCTTGGCTAAGGAATTGGAGTTACGGGGACTTGATGTGGGAAAAGATGTATTTGTCGCATTTTCTCCTGAACGGGTAGATCCCGCTAATCCCAAGTACAGGACATCGGATATTCCTAAGGTCGTAGGTGGTATAACTCATACCTGTACAGAGATGGCATCTGCATTGTATCGACATATCGTTCCTGAAGTGCATCCAATATCTTCAGCCCGGGCAGCAGAGATGGTGAAACTTCTGGAGAATACATTTCGGAGTGTAAATATCGGATTGGTGAATGAAATGGCTATGATTTGCCATAAGATGGATATCAATATCTGGGAGGTGATTGAAGCGGCAAAGACTAAGCCATTTGGCTTTATGGCCTTCTATCCTGGTCCAGGGATTGGTGGACACTGTATCCCCTGTGATCCGCTCTATTTGACATGGAAGGCAAGGATGCATGGTATAGAACCAAGACTGGTGGAACTGGCAAGTGAGATAAATTATTATATGCCGCATTATGTCGTAGACCGATTAAACGATATTCTCAATTACCATGGTCTGGCATTTTCTCGAAGCAAGGTCTTGATACTGGGAGTGGCGTATAAAAAGAATGTCTCAGATACAAGGGAATCGCCAGCAATTGAAGTCATAAACCTTCTCTTAGAGAAAAGGGCCGATGTTAGTTATTATGATCCGTTTGTTCCATATATTCATATCGTAAACGGTAAGATGGATTCTTTGCCGTCACTGGAGAATATAAAGGGTTTTGATTGTGCGGTTATTACTACCGACCATGATTCGATAGATTACGATAAAATCTGTTCTGAGATAAGGATAGTCTTTGATACGCGGGGAAGATTGAAAGGTGGAGATGGTGTTTATCTTTTATAGCATATAGGAGGTGGATATGAGGTTTTCATCTAAGTTAAGTAAATTACCACCTTATTTGTTCTCAGAAATAGATAGGGCAAAACGAGAGGCAAAGGCTAAAGGTAAGGATGTGATTGATTTAGGCATAGGAGATCCTGATCAGCCTACGCCAGATTTTATTATCAAATCCCTTTGCGAGGCAGTAAAGGACCCGTCCAATCATAGATATGCAATGGATCAGGGAAGCCCAGGCTTGCGAAATGAGATTGCGAATTGGTACAGAAGGAAGTTTGGAGTGGAGTTGAATCCAGAAGATGAAATTTTGGCCTTAATTGGTTCTAAGGAAGGGATTGCACATCTCCCTTTTGCAGTTAACAACAGTGGCGAGATAAATTTAGTCCCTAATCCAGGATATCCTCCTTATCGAAATGCTTCTATATTGGCTGGGGCTGAGGTTTTTGAAATGCCTCTTTTGGAGGATAATGGTTTTCTGCCCGATTTAAAAGCAGTGCCTTCATCAGTATTGAATAAGGCTAAGATAATTTATCTTAATTATCCTAACAATCCTACTTCTGCCACTGCTACTTACGAGTTTTTTCAGGAGGTTTTGGAGTTTGCAGAAAAATATGATCTTATCGTTGCCCAAGATATGGCCTATTCAGAGATTGTCTATGACGGATACCGGGCAGTGAGTATATTGGAGGTAGACAAAGAGAAACGGCGTAGTATAGAGTTTCATTCTTTATCCAAAACATATAATATGACTGGTTGGCGAATTGGTTGGGTATGTGGAAATAAGGAGGTCATCGGTGCCTTGGCAAAGTTTAAGTCAAATATAGATTCGGGCATATTCCAGGTGATTCAAGATGCCGGTATAACAGCCCTAAGAGATGGGGATGATTACATAAGGACTATGCAGGCTATATATAAGACAAGAAGGAATGTTTTTGTAGAGGGATTGCGTTCTATTGGCTTTGATGTGGATTATCCAAAGGCCACTTTTTATATCTGGATGAAGGTGTCAGGATCTTCTATTGAGTTTGCCAAACAGGCATTAGAAAAGGCGGATATTGTTTGTACTCCAGGAGTAGGATTTGGTAAATATGGGGAGGGATATGTCCGATTTGCCCTTACTCTAAATCCAGATCGGCTCAAGGAAGCAGTAGAGAGATTAAAGAGATTGAGGTGATATTATGCGGACATTAGTAACCCTTGCTTTGGCCATTGTTTTGTTTAGTTCAGTGCCAGTGTTGGCAGAACAAAATGGAGTAGATCAGAATATCGAGGACTTTAAGGTCTCAGGGTATAATGAGGCCAAAGGAACCAGTTGGGAGTTGAGAGGGGAAAAGGCGAGGATTAAAAATGAGATGTTAGAGGTGGATAGAGTGAAAATAAATGGCCGAACTAAGGATACCCACGTGAATGTTGTTTCAGAAAAGGGCTATTACAATAAGGATAAAGGAATTGTCCTTCTTTCCCATGATGTAACGGCAACTTCATCAACCGGTGCTGTTCTTACAACAGAACAGGCGGTTTGGGATACAAAGCAAAATGTCCTGCAGACAGATAAACCATTGACAATAGTTCAAGAAAATAAGTCGGCAAAACTTGAAGGAATTGGTGGCCGAGTTGAGATAGATAAGAACACTGCAATAATAAACAAAGATATTCGAGGTGAGATGGAACGATCTCCTTTAACAGAGGAGGAGAAAAAGAAACGACACCGCACGCTTATAAAATGCAAAGGGCCGCTTGAGGTTAGATATAAAGATAAAATTGCTATCTTTAATAATGATGTGGTAGTTGAAGATGAGTCTGCTACTATTTATGCCGATAAATTAACGGTTTACTTCAACTCTCCTGATAACCGTATTCGTAAGGTAGTGGGGGAGGGGCATGTGAAGATTGTTAAGGGGGATAATGTAACTGAAAGTG
>JAMOOT010000270.1 GCA_027065215.1 Candidatus Omnitrophota bacterium
GCCACCACTGTAAATAATGATTTAACCGTCAAGGGTAGTACCATTTTGGGAGATGCAGGGGGCAACAGCCTCACGATAAACGCCAGCACGATTTCTGAACCCAATGGCCTTGCGATAACTGGAGACGATATAGATGTAGATTCAAATACATTGCACATAGACACGACGAATCATCGGGTAGGGATAGGGACGGGGAGTCCTGTTTCGGCCCTTCATATAAGTGGTGGGGATGTTACAGTAGATTCGGATCAGAAGGTGGCTATGGATGGATCTGGATCTGCCTCAAATTATTTTGTCTATAATTCCTCGCAGAATAGAGTTGAGGTCTACAGTAGTGGGAAATTAGTAGCTTATTTTGAGAGTAAGTAATGATAATTATTGAGCAATCCTCTTCTCGAAAATTAGTAACTGATTTAGAAAAGGTCAAGAATTTTACTCACTTGAATAGTCTTGACTCTTATTTAGGGTCCTATTGAGACTTGTTAAGGGAAAAACAGAGAAATAAGATTTTTAAGTTTTTAGATTTAGTTTATATCCCTTTGAGTTGTTGTAGGGTGGCATTTAGGTGGTAGAATGGTATAGTAGATAAGGAGGAGAGAATGAATAAATTGATGCCAATAGGAGTGCAAGATTTTAAGGATTTAAGGACATCGGAATTGAATTATTTATACATAGACAAAACACCTGAGGTATACAAATTGGTTCGTTCGGGGAAGGTATTTTTTCTCTCCCGCCCGCGGCGGTTTGGGAAGAGTTTGCTGTTGTCCACGATAAGGTATTTGTTTGAGGGGGAGAGAGAATTATTTGATGGGTTGTGGATACATAATAGGTGGGATTGGGGCAAGAGATATCCGGTGATATTGTTGAGTATGCCGGAGTGCGGGGGGAAAGAAGAGTTGGAGGTATTGCTGAGAGATAAGTTAAGATTAGTTTGTGAGAGAGAGGATGTGCAGTTTTCATCTGAGCATCCTTTGAGTTTGTTTGCTGAATTGATTCAGAAGTTAGCAGAGAAGTATTCTCATAAAGTAGTAGTGTTAATAGATGAATATGATCGACCGATACTGGATAACATAGATGAGCCGGAGAAAGCCAAAGAGGTTCGGGAGTATTTGAAAGGATTTTATTCGCTATTGAAAGATTTGGATGAGTATTTGAAGTTTATTCTATTGACAGGTGTAACAAGGTTTAGCAAGGCAGGGATATTTTCGGGATTGAATAATCTAAAGGATATATCGTTAGATCCGCGATATGGCAATATTGTGGGGATAACGCAGGAGGAGTTGGAGAGATATTTAGGGGAAGAGATAAAGAGGCATAATGTGGATTTGGAGGAGGTAAAGGAGTGGTATAACGGGTACAGTTTTTTGGGGGATAGGTTGTACAATCCGTTTGATGTGCTGTGGTTTGTGGATAGTGGGTGCGTGTTTGATAATTACTGGTTTAATTCAGGGACGCCGAATTTTTTGATAAAGTTGATAGAAAGCGGGAATTTCTACATACCGGAACTGGGTAGTTTGGTGGTAGGGAAAGAGATGATGGATAGGTTTGACGTAGAGAACATAAAGCCGGAGGTGATATTGTATCAGGCGGGGTACTTGACGATAGATGAGGTGATAAAGAGCCCGAGGGGAGGGCTGTTATATAAATTGAAGGTGCCGAATAAAGAGGTGCGGATGAGTTTAAGCGATGCGATATTGGATTATTGGAAGGTAGTGGAGAAAGATAGGAGGGGAGAATTAGAGGATGGGTTGTATGTGGCGTTGGGGAATGGAGATGTAGAAGGAATAAAGGGGTGGATAAAGAGATTGTTTGAGTCCATTCCATATCATTACCACATAAATAATCCGATTAGTCAGTATGAAGGGTATTATGCCAGTGTCCTGTTTTCGTTTTTTATGTCAACGGGCTATGAGGTAAGGGGAGAGGATGTAAGCAGGAGAGGCAGGGCAGATATAGTGGTATTGGCGAGGGATAAGGTATATGTGGTGGAGATAAAGACAGATGCCCAAGAGCCAGCGATAAAGCAGATAGAGGAGAGGAGGTATTGGGAGAAGTATGAGGGGGCGGGCAAGGAGATATATTTGGTTGGGATAAGTATAGATAGTGAGGGAAGGCAAGTTGGGGAGATGGAGATAAGGAGGATTGAATAGGTTAGATTTTAGAATAAGAGGCTTGTCCAAAAATAGTGGACTTATCGGGAGGTAGTCCAGGTAAAAGTAAAAAGTAAGTTTTAAGATTTATTTGATATGCTTTCAAGGGGGTGAGGGTGGGGGTATCTGCAAATCTTGGTTAAGCGGAAAATATTTTATTTTTATTGAAAAAAAGAGGTAAAATCTAATAGTAATAAAAGTAAAAGTAGTAAAATGTAACGTTATGGGAGGCATATAATTGTTTATATGCTATATGGTTTAAAATAACTTTGTTGACTTTTTAAGGAGGGGCTGTGATGAAAGAATATGACATTGTTGTAGTCGGAGGGAGTGCTTCTGGTATAGTAGCGGCTACTACTGCCAAGGCCTATTATCCAGATAAAGAGATAGCCGTTATTCGTCGGGAAGAAGTAGCGATGGTACCTTGTGGGATCCCTTATCTTTTTGGGTCGTTAGATTCTTTGGATAAGAATGTGGTTCCTACAGGTGTGTTTAAAAACAGTGGGGTAGATTTAATTATTGATGAAGTAGAGGCATTGGATCCAAAGGAGAAAATAGTTAAGTGTAGGGGGGAAGGGGAAATAAAATATGAAAAATTAATTTTGGCTACAGGCTCTCGCCCCTATGTCCCGGATTGGCTCCCAGGGGGTGATTTGGAAGGGGTTTTTGTTATTAGCAAATATGCAAAAGATTTGGAAAGAACGATTGCCTATGCCCGATCTTCTGAGAGGATAGTAGTAGTTGGTGGTGGTTTTATCGGAGTTGAGGTCTCAGAAGAATTGGCTGGGCATATGGGAAAAGATGTTACTCTTATAGAAGTGCAACCTTATATACTGGCAAGTGCTTTTGATGAGCCCATTACTCGTAAAGCTGAAGAGATCCTTAAAGAGAATGGAGTAAAGGTAGAGACAGGTGTTGGTGCAAAAGAGATTATTGGAGAAGGAGGAAAGGTAAGGGCTGTTAAATTAAGTGATGGCCGAGAGGTGTCTGCCGATATGGTAATACTGGCTATGGGATATAGGCCCAATTCTGGGTTGGCCAGATCTGCTGATTTATGGGTTAATAGTTTTGGGGCGGTTCGAGTGGATGAATATATGCGGACGAATGTTAATGATATCTTTGCTGTAGGAGATTGCGCTGAGAAAAGGGATTTCATAACTCGGCGACCTAATCCAGTGATGTTGGCCTCAACCGCATGCGCTGAGGCCAGAGTGGCTGGAATGAATCTCTACAAGTTATCTACTCTTAAGACGTTTAATGGAACAATTGCTATATTCTCTACTCGGCTTGGAGATACTGCTTTTGCTTCTGCTGGATTGATAGAGAGTTTTGCTGTGAAGGAGGGATTTGATGTAGTTGTGGCTGAGTTTGAAGGGATGGATAGGCATCCAACTACCCTGCCGGGCGGGCATAAACAGTATGTGAAGTTGATTTTGTCACCTGAATCGGGGATTGTCTTAGGAGCCGAAGTGATTGGTGGTGAGAGTGTGGGAGAGTTGATAAATATGTTGGGGGTTTGTATCCAGGCTAAGATGGATGTAGTGCAACTGGCGACCCTCCAGATAGGGTCCCATCCGTTATTAACTGCAGCGCCAACAGTTTATCCTGTGGTTAAGGCAGCAGAAGTGGGCATGCGGAAATTAAAAAGGGGGAACTGAAGTGGAAAGGAAAGATGTGAAGATTAATCCTACCTACGAGGAAGTGCGAGAAGCAGATATTTTGCCCTGCGAAGCGGATCTGCCAGAGAGATATTGGGAATACCGAAGAAAGTGGAATGAGAATCCCAAGCATAATATAGTAGAGGATTTCCCTCTAAATCTGGATCTGGAAGTCAGTTCGTATTGTAATCTTCGTTGCCCAATGTGTTATAGGACACTTGAGAATTTGGAAGAAAAAAATCCTTCACGATTGGGATTTATGGATTGGAGGTTGTTTCAAAAATGCATTGATGAGGGTAGCGAGTATGGCCTGTATGCGGTTAAACTAAATTATGAGGGAGAGCCTCTTCTTCATCCTAAATTACCTGAAATGATTGCTTATGCCAAGAAAAAGGGTGTGGTAGATGTTCAGTTCAATACCAATGGTGTGCTTCTTAAAGGGGATTTGGCCAAGAAGATATTGGATGCAGGGGTAGATAGGGTAATTATCTCATTTGATTCGATACACAAGGAGAGGTATGAGGCGATAAGGGTAGGGGCTAAGTTTGAAGAAGTGGTCAGGAATGTCGAGGAATTTGTAAAATTGAGAGATAAGAGTGGGCGCAAAGGCCCTTGTATTAGGGTATCTATGGTGAAGATGAAGGAAAATCTGGATGAGGTAGATGAATTTTATAGGTTTTGGAAAGAGCGAGGAGTGGATTTAGTTACTTATGTAAATTATGTCAATTATAAAGGGAAGGACCCTAATGCAGGGGAGAGATATATTGCTCAGCCAGTGAAACTTCGGGATGATTTTATCTGTGCTCAACTTTGGCAACGGATGTTTGTGCTTCAGGATGGGACTATTACCCCTTGCTGTGGGGATTTAGATGCTCAGGAAGTGCTGGGCAATGCTTGGACAGATAGCCTTCATAAAGTTTGGCTTGGTGCAAGGCTTACTCATTTAAGAGAACTGCACTGGATTGGAAGATATAAAGAAATGAAGATATGCCAGACCTGTACCCTTCCATATACTGTGGCTGCAATAGAGCAAGTTAATTCGAATTTGAATTAAGAATAGAAAGGTGTGTAAATAAGAAGTTGATGTAAGGTGTGATTACGAGTTGAGGCAAAAAGAAGAATTTCAAAGAGAAACCTTCATTAAAAGATGGGGGGAGGTTTATTGGCCAATATTCACTTAAAATCTTTGCGAGTTATTTTTCTTATATTCTTCTCCTTAGTAGTGGGTTCCATTCTTTGGGCTCAGCAGTCTCTTCAAATACGTTCAATGGATAGTGGTTTTGCCTATCAAAGAGGTCCGGTATTCCTATCGGTTAAAAAGGCATTTTTGATAAATTCGACAACCAGTACTCGTATTCGCTGTCCTCATGTAGATATACTCTCTCCATTTCAGGTGCATCTCAATGAGGTAATGGTTTCTTTGAGCCATAATGGGATCTATTTTAGTTCAACCGTATCCTCTTTTAATATTATAGGCCGGATTTGGCAAGAGGGATCAGGGGTATCCGGTCTCTTGAAGTGCTTTGGAAAGGACGAAGACAGATGTATTATGGTGAATTTTAGATTGTCTGATTTCAGGGGTCTTTCGGGAAGGATAATCTTAGGGAGAGAGGAATTAAGATTTTATTGGATAGATAGAATTCAGGCATTGTATATCGATCTTGATGGGGTGGATTTGGCTAACTTGACTTATTTTTTCTATCACAAGGTGGAAGGGCAGGGTAAGTTAAAAGGAGGAATATTGGTTTTTAAAGGAAGTATGGGAGTTAAGATAATAGGGGGTGCGGTTATATCAAATGGTTGGCTAAGTAACGCTGTTTTATCTCTTTTGAGGATACAGGGGGTGAATATAGATAGCAAAGTTTTTCCCATAGATGAATCTGAATTGAAAATAAGGGGGTATATAAATAAATTGAAGGTTTGGGTGAGGGTGTATTCTATATTAGGGAGATTTCGTTCTCAATACTTTGCCCCACTAAAAATACCTGCTATACTTGAAAGTAGCAAGGAGGTGGGGAGATGAGATGGAAAAAGATATGTCGGTTGGCCCTATGTCTATCTGGAATGACTTTTCTAATAGCAACCTTTCAGTTTCTTTGGGCAGGGAAAGTAGTCCTTCGGTCAATACAAATTAAGAAGCCTATAGCAATACTCTTAGAGATAAATGGTTACGGCAAACTTGAAAGAGACGGGAAGACTTATACTATAAATGCCGCTGGAGCTGGTTTTCGAAAGGGTGATATCTTTAGTGTCCCAGTCTCTGGAAGTGGAGACCACTATGCAGTTATTGCCTTAAACAAGGCTGTTAAAGAGGAAGATACCAGTTATGTTCGATTGGAGGAAGGGGCTAAGATCGTCTTTTTAGATGACGATGGAAAAGTAGCAATTACCGGTGTTTATGTTGAATCTACAACCTCTTCTGCACCTTCAAGTTTGGTTTTTTACATCAATCATGCCAGTCACCAGTCTCCATTCTTTGTGTGGACTCCAGATCTTGTGGTAGGCGTGAGAGGAACCTACTTTGAGGTAAGGCCTGCAGATGCAGGGTTGCATTATAGAACAAAAGTGGTTGGCTACAATGCCGTAGATGGTTCAGAGATAGAAACATTACCTTTCCCAACACCTGGACAATTTAACCCAGATGACCTTAAACTAATCCTTGCCAATGCGGAGATGATAATCGCGTTTTTGAAAACCAACTTGCCTGGAGGCAGCACAATTCCGAGCTTAATAGGAGGAAATGATATTCCTGTTGACAGTTTAAATCCGCACAATACAAACCATGTAATCGCTGCCTACTATTATATGAGTGAGCATTATGCCTCCCAGTTGAAGGAAATATTAAATGATGTTGAGAACCCTCTCAACCTCGGTGTGGATATAACAAAAATTAGTGATTCGGTTGAAATTACGTATCATACGCCTGAGTTTTATTTTGATGGTTTTCTAAGTAAGATATTTTCTAATACAATGTTTAATAAACCGGTAGTGGTGGATAGCAATGTAAGTCTTATCCCACCCCAACTTACACTTTCTGTAACATATCTAATGACTGAGAATCCAAGTTGTGTTTCCAATAATAAGAAGTGCACATATAAGAAATATAAGATTGGCCCTACCACTACTTTATACGATGTATTAGTGTATAATCAAAATATAGCCGATTCGGCCTTTAAGGATCTGGTGATTGGATTGATTAATGCATATAATTCCTTTTTTTCTAATGCTCTTTCTTCTGCTCTCTCTTTACTTCCTCCCCCACTTAGGTCTTTAGTTTCTTCTTTACTTTCTTCTATACCTTCTCCTATATCCGTGGTTACAAATGATGAAATAAAGATTTTCGGATGTACGTATGAAGTTGGATGGTTTTGCGATGGTGGAACTTGCAATATATTGGATCCAGTGAGTGGAGGAATCCTATGTTCGGCCTTGTCGTCCTGGATTCCCGCAATTTTTTCAGATGTATTACAGGCTATCGATGTTGAATACTTTGTGGCTATAGATGTTCATCCAGATCAAAGTTTTGTCCGTTTGAATGAGAATTCGGATACAGTGGTCTTGACCAAGCCAGGAATTGATCTTTCTATAAAGATTGAAAAAGATCCTTCTGGGAAATTTATCTACCCTGTAATTGAGGTTAAAAATGCTAG
>JAMOOT010000271.1 GCA_027065215.1 Candidatus Omnitrophota bacterium
GATCTATTCCATGCATCTCTCTTTCATTTTACCATATTACTATCTAAAGGTATTATGTAATGTAATCATGTTTTATCAACGTATCGTTTCAAAAGAAAACAATAGAATAAACAATTAAATACAACAAAAGGCTACAACCTTTCCTCTTTGATAGATCAGGGGCATTACAGAATAGTGGGATTTCAGAAAGAAAATCAAAATCTTGCTTCTTCTTATTCTCCCAATTTAGTCCGAGATAAAGAAATGGCTCCCCGGCGAGGGCTCGAACCTCGAACCTAGTGGTTAACAGCCACCCGCTCTACCAATTGAGCTACCGGGGAGTGCTATTCAATTATTATACGAAAAACTGACGAGTTATCAACTCAAATCTGAATTCAATATATACGGAGAGGGTGGGATTCGAACCCACGAGCCCGCTCATCGCAGGCTGCCGGTTTTCAAGACCGGTGCGTTCATCCGCTCCGCCACCTCTCCGAGAGATATTATGAAGATATTATAATACAAAGAACTACCTTGTCTATCTTTCTAAAATTTCTAATCTACTTCGAAAATCCTTTACTTCCCTCGTTGGCAAAGGCAAACGCACTGACATACAACGGCATCAGGATACAGTCCTTCACTGGTCTTGGCCTTTACTGAGACATAACAAGGCTCCAACTCCAGAAGACGAGCAATGTTATCCTTGATCTTTGTCTTTCTGTCTAATAGTTTGGGATAATCCATAATTATGGTGCAATCCAAATTCAATATGTCAAACCGAAATCTCTGATTAGCAACTGCTAACACCTTCCTTAGCATTTCTACACTACTCATATTCTCAGTAAATGAACTGCTGTCAGGAAAGATCTCCCCTATATCACCTAAGGCCAATGCACCTAAAATGGCATCTATTAAGGCATGCAACACCACATCTCCATCAGAATGGGCCTTTACCTTTACTCCCTCATCTATAAGGATTCCACCAAGCCGTAATGGCCTATTCCCACCAAAACGGTGGACATCAAAACCATAACCAATACAAAGCCTGCCCATCTTTATTCACTACTTCATCTTGTTAGTACTTCATCTTGGCCAAATTATCCAAGAACTCCTTGTTATTCTTGGTTTTTCGAAGCCTTTCTATCAAGAGTTCCATTGCCTCTGCAGGTGGTAAGTCATTAAGAACCTTCCGGAGTATCCATATCTTGTGTAGTTGATCCTGGGGTACCAATAGCTCTTCTCGACGAGTATTGGATTTTCTTATGTCTATCGCTGGATATATTCTTCGCTGGAATAGGTTTCTGTCCAACTGTAACTCCATATTACCTGTTCCTTTAAACTCCTCAAATATGACCTCATCCATCTTACTGCCGGTATCAATCAATGCGGTGGCAATTATGGTAAGGCTTCCTCCTTCTTCAATTGCCCTTGCAGCACCAAAAAAGCGCTTGGGCTTATGTAAGGCATTGGCATCTACCCCTCCAGAAAGAATCTTGCCACTGTGAGGAACGACAGTATTATATGCCCGTGCCAAACGGGTAATGCTATCAAGAAGTATAACTACATCCCGCTTTTGTTCAACTAATCTCTTTGCTTTCTCTAAAACCATTTCTGCTACTTGGACATGTCGTTCTGCTGGTTCATCAAAGGTCGAACTTATAACTTCACCTCTTACTATCCGTTGCATTTCGGTCACTTCCTCTGGGCGTTCATCTATAAGAAGAACTATCATATATACTTCCGGCTGATTCTTCATTATGCTGTTGGCTATCTTTTGCAATATCACGGTCTTGCCACTGTATGGCGGAGCCACTATCAATGCTCTTTGCCCCTTCCCGATAGGGGTCAACAAATCTATAACCCTCGTTTCTACAGCATCGGATCCGGTTTCTAACACAAACCTCTCATAGGGATAAAGGGGTGTAAGATTGTCAAATAATGTACGCTCTTTTATCTTCTCGGGGTTCTCAAAATTTACTGCTTCTACTTTCAGTAAAGCGAAGTATTTCTCACCTTCCTTAGGGGGGCGTATCTGCCCACTAACTGTATCCCCTGTTCTTAAATCAAACCGCCGAATCTGAGAAGGAGAAACATAAATGTCATCAGGTGATGGTAAATAGTTGTACTTTGGCGAACGTAAGAAACCAAACCCATCTGGTAAGACCTCTAAGACCCCTTCGCCAAACATAAGTCCATCTTTCTGGGCCTGATGCTCTAATATCTTGAATATGAGATCCTGCTTGCGCACCCCAGTCACCCCAGATATCCCCATATCTTTTGCAATCTTCATCAATTCTTGAACTTTCTTGGACTTTAGGGTATCAATGTCCAACCTTACTGCCATAATTTACTCCTTTCGGTTAATACTATTCCAGAGGGAAAATACTTGCCTTCTCAATTCCTTTACTCCACCCTTGTTCTCTATCACAAAACATTTATCTATCTTATGTTCATCCGGCAAAAAAAGGGCATCGCGCCGTTTAAAATCGTCCTTTTTCATTCCACGCATAATAGCCCGTTTGAGTCTTAGATAAGATGGCGCAACTGTAAGTATAATCAAATCCATGTATGAATGCCAACCTGCTTCGAACAAAAGAGGCACTTCCCAAATGTTTATACTATCCTTTCTCTCTAATGACTCCATCTTAGAAAATGTCAATGGATATAATAATGAACAATATCTTCTTCGAAGATCCGAGTCGGAAAATAATTTATCAGCAAGAATCTTCTGCCAATTGGTCTTATCAAATATCCTTGATCCAATCATAGTTTCTACTTTCTCTTGAACACTTTTCTTCTGTAAAATCTCCTTTAAAACTCTATCGCTATCAATGACATTTGCACCTAATTCAGTAAATATATGACCAACAGTAGTTTTTCCTGAACATATCTTACCAGTAAGGCCAACTCTCATCCCTTTGCCTCAAGATATGTCTTCCCCCAATGGACATCTACTTTTAAAGGCACATTCAACTTAACTGCTTGTTCCATTTCTCTTTTTACCATCTCTTGGGTCCACTCCAGATCTTCTTTTGGAAGATCAAAAACCAGTTCATCGTGCACCTGCAAAATCATAAACACATCTCTCTCTCGTATGCGTGAAAAGACTTTTAACATAGCCCACTTTATTATCTCGGCTGCACTTCCTTGGATAATAGTGTTTACAGCGGCCCTTTCTCCAAACATACGTTGAAATTTATTTTTACTAAAAAGTTCCGGAAGATAACGACGGTGTCCCCATAAAGTCTTTACCCATCCACGAGTTC
Organism: Candidatus Omnitrophota bacterium; assembly: GCA_027065215.1. Classification (GTDB taxonomy): domain Bacteria; phylum Omnitrophota; class Gorgyraeia; order S143-82; family S143-82; genus S143-82. Next base: position 3,246 of record JAMOOT010000271.1, read on the forward strand.
TGGCCTCACGAATCGTTCTATCAATGAATTCTTTCACCCCAGGATAAATCCTAAAATAGGCATCAATAAATCTCTGGGCACTGGCCTTATCTACTCCCAACTGTTCCGATAAGCCCTGTGCAGATATGCCGTATACAATACCAAAATTCACTCGTTTCGCTATATCCCGTTCTACTTCAGAGATCTCTTTTTTGCCAAAAATTTCTTGGGCAGTTAACGTATGCACATCCTTATTCGACAAAAGTGCTGAACTCAAAGAGCGATCTTGACTTATATGGGCAAGTACCCGCAACTCTATCTGGGAATAATCTGCACTTAAGATATATCCATCCGGGTAGCGGGAAACGAATACATCACGAATTCGCCTACCCCACTTTCCCCGTATAGGGATCGTCTGCAGATTAGGTTCTACTGCGGTAATTCGCCCGGTCTGGGTATTAGTAAGAGAAAACGTTGGATAAATTTTACCACTTTCATCTATTCCTGACAAGATAGGATTAACATAAGATGAGAATATTTTGCTGACTTCTCTATAGTACAATATTTTTTCAATTACTGGATGCATCGGCAATAATTTACGCAATACCATCTCATTGGTAGAAGGGCCACTTTTACCCCGCCTCAAAATTGGAAGTCCTAATTTCTCATAAAGCAAAAAGGCAATTTGACGAGGGGAATTGAGATTTATCCTCTCGCCTACCATCTCAGCAATCTCTTTTTCTATACGATCCAACTCAGATGCCATCTCTTCTTCCAGAATTAATAACTTCTTTCTATCAACCTGCACTCCCACTCTTTGCATTGCCTCTAATACCTCTAACATCGGTAATTCCATATTCCAGAGTAAAGATTTCTGTTCTTCATCTAAGTTAAAATAGGTATTTTCCGCCTCTTTGAGAGAAGATATCTTCTTGTTGGAAAGAAATTCCAATAAAGATATGGGGATTTTTACTTGATTCAATTTAAAATAACGTTCCATCATCTAACCGGTGGGGGAATTGCCGTTTAATAAATGAACGAAATCCTAAATCTTGATAAAACTTGTAAAGACAATCTGGCAATTCCTTAGAAAGTGGAGTCAATCTAAAGTCAATATTTACACTATCTATAACCCTGATCAAAGATCTATTTCGAAAAACGACTTCTCTGAACTTTATCAAGTTTTCCTTCGTTCGAGTCGGAATACAATCTAAATTCTGATAAATAGTCTCTAAATCTCCATACTTGTTCAGCAATGAACTAGCGGTCTTAGGGCCTATTGACGGAACCCCCGGAATATTATCTGAACTATCACCTACCAACGAAAGGTAATCTACAAATTGTTCAGGATAAACACCAAATTTTGATTTCACCTTTTCTCTATCCCAACAATCTATCTTTCCCCTAAAATAATTACATAAATAGACATTATCTCTAACTAACTGGGCCAAATCCTTATCGGAAGTTAAAATGTAAAATGTATGTTGGGGATTAATCTTCCGAATGCAAGAAGCAATTAAATCATCTGCTTCATATCCGGGAACTTTTACAACAGGGACCGTCAAACACGCAAGAAACTCTTCTACCAAAGGCAGTTGAGAATAAAACTCTTCCGGCATAGCAACCCTTTGTGCCTTGTATTCATCAAACATCTCTTTACGAACAGTCTTCTCTTTACTATCCATACAAGCAATAACTGCATATGGTTCTATTTGTCCTATCACCATCCAAAACATGTTGATAAAGCCATAAATGGCATTTGTCATCTGCCCAGATTTAGCCTTCATCTCTGGCAAGGCATAATAAGCCCTATAAACTAAAGAGGATACATCTATCAAGAGGATAACGCTGGACATTTCTGGGAAAGCAAATCTCGTAATCTTTCCAGTGCAATGGCCTTATAACCTAAGTCAAAAAGATACATCGTGTCATACAGTTCAGATATAAAATCTGCATAATAATCTCTAATATCTGGAATATTCTTTTTTACCTCTTCTATTTGATTTAAGATAACTACCATTTTGTTTATATTGTATTTACCTACTTCTCCCTCAAGATTTATATTACACAATCTTTTTAGCTGAGTAATCACAAAACCACGAACAATATCAGTACAACCTTGTCTTTGTTGGGATATCTGTAGAACTTCTACTAATTGTTTAAAATAATCTTCACGTTCTCTATTGTTTCTTGCCAATGCATACATCTTCTTTAGCACAGTACATTGTTCATCCAACCCTGAAATCTCTCCCAACAAATCTACTAATCTTTCAAAATAATTCTTTTTCCCCTCATCGCTTTTCGCTAATGTATATAATTTTTCAAGGGCTATTTTCTGCCCATTCAAATCTGAGGTTTTAAGGTAACATTGATACAAATACCTCCACCCTGCATAGCACTTTGGATAAAGGCTAACCAGACGCTTTAGCACTCGTTTAGCCTTATCGTACGCACCTAATTCTATCAGATCCGCTCCCCAAAGAACTAAGAGATTTCGATTTTTCGAATCCAAGTGTAAACCTTTTTTAATAGCGGTAATACTTGCGTTGAAATTCCTGAGATGATAATATCGTTGAGCCTCTTTTAAATATTCCTGGACAAACTCTGACTTACTATCTTGTAAAGATTGTTCGCTGGCACTAATCTCCTTTCTCAATCTTTGCACATCCCATTCAGCTCTTATTCCACCAGACAACAAGAGGCATAAAATTAAACATACAAACGCTATCCTCATATCTGTGGCTCTTCCACCAATATTTGCCAATTCCCTGATACTAATTTATATTTGACCTCTACGTTTACGCTATTAACCACAGAAGAACTATCTAAAACAAAACAATTACTTCCCTCCAACTTAACTTTTGGGTCGCTACAAGCAACCCCGCTTCCCGGGATAATTTTCTTAGGGATTCTATAGACTACCGAATAACAATTTGTACCACAAGAAATCCAATTTTGAGCATAGAATAAAGGATTATAATTAGCGCTGCCCAAATGCCTTCCTTTACTGATATCATAAACTGCTAAATCCATAGATGAAAGGACAATGTCTTTCTTCAAATAGGCCATCTTTCTATAGGCTAACCAAGTCTTTTGCATAAGGTATATATAGGCCGCTGCCATAACTGCAAAAATGATTATAAAAACTAAGACAATCGATATCGTGGCGCCAATTCTCCCCCTCATGATTTAATCTTCTCGTAAAAAGACTTCTATTCCACCCCTTTTTCTCTCCTTTAACCCTATAAATCCCTCTCGGCACAACCATCCTAAACTCATCAATATCAAATCCCGCGATATTTGCCCCCCTACACGTGCTTTCATCTCCTCAAATAAGGCATCAATACTTATATCACCCTTCTCTTCGAGCAAATTCCATATCTCCCCAGCCACTATTCCTATAAGAGTTACCATCTTTATCTATTTGCCTTCCTCTTTTATTATCTCGCAGAGCGCTTCATAAACCCTCTGGTCATAGCGTTTGCCTACCCATCTATTTATCTCGGCCAAGGCATCTTCGATAGACATAGCTTTTCGATAAGGTCTATCACTAGTAAGGGCATCAAAGACATCTGCAACACAAAGAATTCTTGCTTCAATGGATATTTCATCTCCCTTTAATCCATCGGGATATCCACTACCATCAAGCCACTCATGGTGATGCCTTACTGCATCACATAACCTCCGCAACGACCTTACTGGCTTCAATATACCTTCTCCAATAACCGGATGCTTATTCATTATTTCCCGCTCCTCTGCGGTCAGAGGTCCTGGTTTATGCAGTATTTCATCACTAATTCCAATCTTTCCTATATCGTGCATATCGGCCGCATCTCTAACAATAGCAACTTGCTCCTCAGAAAGTCCTAACTTCTTAGCAATCTTCTCAGCATATTCTGAAACCCTCTTACTATGGCCTCGACTATACGGATCCTTTGCTTCAACCGCCATAGCCAGTGCTGATAATGTTTCCATATAGGTCTTTTCTACGTCTTCGTTCAATCTCAAATTTTCTAACGCAACTGCGGTCTGAGCCCCAATGTTGCTGAGGATTAATATATCATCATCAGTAAAGTTCTCTTTGGAATATTTATCCTCAACGGAAAGCACACCTAAAAGTTGATCTTTAAAAAGCAATGGAACACAAACTATCGTAGGATCTTCTTCGTCAGCAGAAAATACATTTCCTTTATTTGCTGGCCGACGGGGAAGGCATA
>JAMOOT010000272.1 GCA_027065215.1 Candidatus Omnitrophota bacterium
AGGTTTTGGAATAAAATGTTTAATTATTTCAAGTCAAAGATAATACGTAAAAAAGATGTGCGCGTGTGGTTGCCGGTGTTAAATTCGGAAAAGAGAAATGCAGTCAATCAGTTAGAAAAGATGGGTTTTAAATATCGTGGCGAAAAGGAAGGCCATGTGTATGTGTATGTAAAGGCTATGGGAAAAATAAAGTTGATAGTGAATTTAACCGTCCATTCTCCGGATAAGACTTCTCCTACTTGGGATTTGGTTTATGCCGCTTGGCCTGACTCATTTTGCACCTGGATTGAATTTTTAGGCCTCTCTAAGGAGTTGCCATTTGATGTTCTTAATCAGATTATGTGGACTGACTCTAATTTTTTGTTCCGGCTTGGCACATCTGCCCAGATCATAAAGGGTGGGGAAAAGTCTGTCCTCAGGTGGTTGGTTACCGGTGCCAATAGTTGGTTCCCAATGGTTGGTGCAAAGGATTGGGGTGAGGTTGTGAAAGCGATGACCTTGTTCTTTGAGCAGATGGAAAAGAGCAAAGATGTAGTGGAGTTTTTGAAAAACTTGCGCAGGGAGTTGGATAAAAATGGCCTTTCACATATATCGGTTGCTAATGAGGGTGAATCCCGGTTTCTCTTTAGTCCCTTAGAGTTTGAACAAATTAAAGACTCCTCCTCCCAGAATCAGCCTCAAGGAAAAGGGGGTAAGGATGAGAGATTATCTAATTTAGGTAAAAAGAATATAGAATATGAGGAAGTAAGTTTAAATGGAGGGGCGTTACAGGATTTAACACGGCTACAACAGGAAAGAGGGGTTCCATCTCAGCGGATGCAAGGAAAATCGGGACGGTTTCAGTATATAACAAAGGAGGATATACGCAAAGATGTAGGGTTGCCTTCTATCATAGATTTGGAGAGGATGGATAAAGGGCCTGGTTATTGCCCAATAGGTTTGGGTAAGGATTTGTTGCGCGATTCAACGCAGTTGCAGCAAGAGGAAGAGATGTTATCTTTACAGACGCAAGAAATGGTAGGGCGTTTTCAATATGTGACAAAGGAGGATATACGCAAAGATGTAGGGTTGCCTTCTATCATAGATTTGGAGAAGATGGATAAAGGGCCTGGTTATTGCCCAATAGGTTTGGGTAAGGATTTAATGCGATTATGGAAAGGAGGGGAGCAGAAACGTCTAAGAGGAAAAAAATTGCAGAAAGAAGATGAGAATGGTTCGGGCTTAAATGGAGGCAAAGGGAAATTTGGGATGTCGAAGATGCTCTCTAATTTACTAATAATTACTCCTGTACTGCTATTTTTTGCCTTGTTACCGTCGATCAGTTTTGCTGGAAGCATAGGTGATGTGATA
>JAMOOT010000273.1 GCA_027065215.1 Candidatus Omnitrophota bacterium
ATCTTGCGGAAGATCCTCAACGAAAGAGGGAAGGAGGAACATGGCGAGGTGGTAATTCGTTACGATTCGACCTATGAGACGGTGAAATTACTTTATGCCCGAACAATTACCCCTGATGGTCGAGTGGTGAGGGTTGGGAAGAAGCATATACGGGATGTCTCTTTGTATAAAAACTTTCCTTTGTATAGTAATGCTCGGGCAATGATTATATCTATGCCGAATTTAGTTCCTGGGGCATTGATAGAATATGAGGTGGAGATCCAAGATAACAAACTATTGGCAGGAAGCCATATCTTGTATTACATCTGGCCTCAAGAGAGGGAACCAGTTTTGTATCAATCAGATGCTTTGATAGTTCCTAAGGATATGAAACTCCACTATCGAGATATAAATCATCAATATAACGACTTTGGCGCGGTATTTAAGCCGATCATCCATATGGAAGATAATGGAAAGAAGGTCTCTATGCAGTGGATATTTCGAGATGTCCCTCAATTGCTTCCAGAACCAGATATGCCTTCGTTGATAAATTGCGTGCCTATTAGGATCTATTCTTCCTTCTCCAGTTGGGATCAGATATACCAATGGTGGTGGGATCTGGCCAAAGATAAGATGGTGGCAGATAAAGCGATTCGGAAGAAGGTAAGGGAATTGATTAAGGATAAAAAGACTGATTGGGAGAAGGCAAAGGCTATATATCACTATTGCGCTTCTCAGATTCGATATGTAGCGGTTGAGTATGGAAAGGCAGGCTATGAACCACACCCTGCCACTGAGATATTTGCTAATAAATATGGTGATTGTAAAGATCAGGCAATTTTGTTGGTTACCATGTTGCGGTCAGCTGGTTTAAGTAAGGCCTATCCGGTTATTATCCCTACACGGGAAGTTTTGGATATGGATCCAGATTTCCCTGCAGTTATGTTTAACCATGCTATAGCAGTAGTTGAGGTGGATGGGAAGAGGGTCTTTATGGATCCTACTGCTCCAACCTGTAGTTTTGGAGATCTCCCCCCTTCTGATCAAGGGAGGGGCGTCTTAATATATACTGACAATGGGTTGATACTAACACGCACTCCTGTTTTTCAACCCCATCATAATCAGGTGAGTATAGAAACAGAATTAAAACCGGGTAAGAAGGAGGTGGATGGAGTAAGAACAATAACTGCAACCGGCACGTTGGCTATGGCTGAGAGGTATTGGCTTAAATACACTATGCCCGAATCTATTCGTCAGGGATTGGAGGATAAGGTCAAAACCATACTTCCTGATGCCAAGGTGCAAGGATATAAAGTGAAGAATTTGGATGGATTAGATAAGGAAGTAGTTCTTCAATACAAATTTTT
>JAMOOT010000274.1 GCA_027065215.1 Candidatus Omnitrophota bacterium
CGCCTCAAAAACTTTGCGAAAGGCCACTGCCTCACCTGTCTTGGGTGATATCAAACTCACTCGATGCTTTAGATCCCAAAGTAGATGGACTATTTTGCCCATAAAGGTGTTCTTTTTATTGACCGGCACTGGTCGTGAGGTAGTCATACCTACTGATGGGTCTTGAAATGGAGATAAAAGATTTTCCAATGCATATCTATCGGCCAACATAACATCCGAACTCATCAATACACACAGACTCCCATCGGGGATCTGTCCAAGGAATAGGTTTATTGCTGAGGCCTTTCCTCTTCGTTCTCCCTCGTTTATAAGTACCACCTTTTCTGAGCGGCTAACCCAATCTTGGACAATCTGTTCCGTACCATCCGTGGATCCAGAATTTACTACTACAATCTTTTCTATTGAAAAGGCAACTAATTCTTGTTCCAATATTGAACTGATTGCGCTTCCAATCGTCTTTTCTTCATTATATGCTGGCAAACAAACAAATATCTTTTCTTTTCCCATCTGGAAATTATTTCCGCCTCAGAAACTTCCACCAAAATAGATTTGCAATCAACCATAGATACAAAAAAACTTCATTCCATCCCAGTTTGCTTCTTCCATAATGGCGGATACCAAAGTGTATCGGGACTTCTTTACACCTACATTCGGGACACTTCACTAATATTTCCAACAAAACTTTATAGCCGATCAAGTACCAATCTGCAATTGCTTCCACTACCGAACGTCTTACTGCAAAGAAACCACTCATCGGATCCTTTACATCGGTAAAAAAAGAGGCCAGAAAAGTCGCTACCTTGGACATTATGTCGCGCTTTCTTGCCCATTTAGTGTCTATATCTCCTAAGAATCGGCTACCGATTACTATATCATTTCCGCTCTCTATTTCCTTAACCATCTCAGGTATCACTTCTGGACTATGTTGTCCGTCCGCGTCCATAGCAACTAATATCCCTCCTGTAGAGGAGAGAAATCCCGTCAATATCGCTGAACCAAGTCCCATCTTTTTAGGTCTTCTGATCAAAGTAATAGGATAACCTTCGGCCTTAAACCTTAATGCCACCTCATATGTCCTGTCAGGAGAATTATCATCGACTATGATAATTTCATAATTGAGATTATTCTCCTCCATCACTGAACGGATCTTGAAAAGAAGGGATCCAAGATTATCCCTTTCATTGTAAGAAGGCAAAATTACACTCACCAAATTATCATTCATCTTTACCCCTCAAACGGCAGGCCCCAGAGTTTTATGAATCCTTCTGCAGCCCTATGATCAAAGATGTCGCTGGCATCGTAAGTGGCTAATGATTTTTTATATCGAGAATACTTGGACTTTC
>JAMOOT010000275.1 GCA_027065215.1 Candidatus Omnitrophota bacterium
CACTTAAAAAAAAGAAGTCAATTGTATGATGATATTACTTGATTAATGATTACCGTGCACTTGCCGTGGCAATACTCATGATCTCATTGGGATCTAAGATCAAAATAACCCTCCCATCTCCAAGAATAGTTGCTCCAGCAAATCCATGAATATCTCCAAGGTATTCACCCATTGACTTAATTACTATTTCCTGTCGATGTAGGAGCCTATCCACAATTAAGCCTAGCTTTCTTTCATTTACAGAAATTATAACCAGAGGCAGGATATCTCGTTCTTCACCACTTCCATTTGTCACCCCAAGCACTTCACCTAGTTCCACTAGCCCAACTACTTCTCCCCTCAAAGTAGTTGTTTTTCTCCTGTTTACTTCATAAATTTTAGAGGAATCTATCTTTGTGGTCTCTGAAACTGCATCCAAAGGAATTGCATATGTGTTATTTCCCACCTCAACCAAAAGGGCTTCAATAATGGCAAGGGTAAGGGGCAAAGACAGTGTAAATTTAGTTCCTTTACCAACTTCGCTATGGACAAACACATTGCCATTCAAACTTTTTATGTTGTTTCTGACAACATCCATGCCAACGCCTCTGCCTGATACATCAGTTACCTTTTCTGCCGTGGAAAAACCAGGGGCAAAGATCAATTCTATTGCCTCGCGATCATCCATTTTTTCAGCCTCTTCTGGTGTTATTAATCCCTTTTCTATTGCCTTTTTCTTTACCTTTTCTGGATCAATCCCCCTACCATCATCTTCTACCTCTATCATAACAGAATTTCCTTCATGAAATGCCCTGAGCCAGACCTTACCAACTTCAGGCTTTCCTGCAGCAATTCTCTCTTCTGGTGTCTCCTGTCCATGATCCACTGCATTTCTAATAAGATGTAATATTGGATCACCGATTAACTCAACCAGGCTCTTATCCAGCTCTGTATCCTCTCCTTCAATTATTAAATCAATCTTTTTCCCACTCTTTCTGCTTAAGTCTCTCACCAGTCTGGGAAATCTGGAAAATACTGTGCGGATTGGAATCATCCTAACTTGCATAATGGTATCCTGCAGATCGTCAGAAATCCTGCCTAGGGCATCTGTGGTCTCATAAAAATCCTGTATCATTTCAGAAATATCTCTATTTTCTTCCAGTTGCCGTGTGAGCATTACAAATCTGTTTCTATTTATAATAAGTTCTCCAATTAAATTCATAAGGTGGTCCAATTTTTCATGATCCACCCTGATGGTGGAAGAAGTCTTTATTTTTTGTGTCTTCTGGTCCTTTTTTGTTGTTGCTTGTTCCTTTTTTTCAACCTTTCCCTTTTGAACCTCCTCCTTTATTTCCTCTACCTC
>JAMOOT010000276.1 GCA_027065215.1 Candidatus Omnitrophota bacterium
TAATCTCCGTAGTAAACAACACAAAAATCCATTCAGTCCCTAACCAAAAGACCCTATAGTGCAGACTATACCCCCAAAGGATCAATACCCCCCCCAAAGACAAAGGTAACAGAGTAACTACCCACTTAGGCCGAAACAGTAACATAAACCCCAAGGCCAAAGACAGCACCGCTAACAACAATACTTGAACCCAAATAGGCGGGCAATACAAAAGATCCCCATTTCTCAAACTTATCAAGCCAGCTGCTAATATGTGGTGCAATGGCCAACGGCGATTCCCAAAAGCAAAGAAGGTACTATCCGGCCCAGTAGTACACCCTACAATACAAATCTTCCCAGACAATAAGTCAGTGGAAGGAATATCAATCCCATGTCGGGCATACCTACGATATAATTTAGGAGGCAGAATCTCTTGAATTGAATAAGTTTTTATTTCACTTAAATAGGAAAACAACCCAGGATAAATGGAGACCCCTTTGAAATAATCCAAAGGCAATGTAAATTCTTTCCTGCCAAACTTCCACTTTATTCTGTTCCAACGAGGTGAGTAAGAAAACCTATTCTCATCAAACCCTTTCAATAAGGCCTCTGTTTTCGAAAGCAAATGAGGGACAATCTTTCCCCGATAAGAGAAAAAGGGATAAAACCCTTCCACACTGCCCGTTGGCGAAAGATAAAAATTTGCTCCACCTACCATAACGTATGGCAATATCTTTCTCCATGGCAACCAAGAAATAACCCCAGCATTAACTATCCCGCCAAAATTAGTCCCTAACTTGCCAAACCAAACAGGGATAACAACATTCTCTTGTCGTTTCAACACCTTTATCAATGCCCGATCCCCAGCCGATCCTGATGCCCCTTGAATTGGAATGGCAAGGATTATCTGCTTTGCCTCTTTCAATCGAGCCAAGATAAGGGCTAAAAGTTTTCGACTTACAGGGTACTCTGTGCGGTAAGTTTTCAACGATACCTCATCTATATCAACAACCGCGATCTCTTCATCAGAAGATGTAACTGTATTTTTCCCAAATAAATTAAAAATAAATTCTTTAAAATTATAATCCTCATTTAAGAATTTGGGAGAAAAAAAAGTAAAGTATATAGTTATGCATACAATAAAAGAAGTATAAATACCATATCGCCGCATTTTATCCTCCACAATCCATTTAATGATTATAACTCTCTTGGGATAGATATTCTAATCTTTTTCTCACCCATCGCTACATCCTTAACTTCTACTACCAGTTGCAGTTTTTTTTCTATCCATCGCATAAGGTTTTTCTCCAATCCACCTTCAACACTCCAAGATAATTCCATCTCTTCCTGCCCATGCGATTTCACAAATGGAATCTTATCTTTTATAGAAACTACATCTCCACCTCTCCAGCACAGATCCACATCAACTTTCTCCTCTCCCGGATATATGCCGATATTCAACTTCTCATGCTTTGGTAAAAATGACAACAAAACATCTAAAATTAGGACAAAAAACTGCTCGAGTTTAAATTCATCCGTTATCAATTCATCCCTACCATCTGCTGTTATCTCCACACGATTAACTACATTCTCTGCCACTAACAACATAAGGGCTTTATTTAGGACATCAAAGACACGAATCTTCTTCAGATTAATCCTTTCGCATATAAGGTCTATTCTAGCATGTTCCAACAAGCGATCGTAAGTAGCGCGTAGTTTATCTACTTCTTCTATGGCCGACTCCAATAAAGACATACCTTCTGGATCAGCAGAGTAAAATTCAACAAAATCACCTAAAAGGCGAGAAAGATTATGTAATGGTAAATACATATTTTTGCTTATATCGGAAAGAAAGGACCTCTTTAGATAATTAATCCAAGAAAATGAGGATATCTCTTCCTGCACAATCGCATCTCTAAACACGAAAATATAACCCACCCGATTACCTTGTTCATCTATTAATAGATCGCCTGAGACGGTTAATGGTAAAATGACCCCTTTACTGGTAACAAAATTAATCCGTCTGGGGATTACACAAACCCCTGTAGATTCTAATTCCTTTATCACCTTATTCAAGACCTCTTTCACTTTCCAAGGTAAAACATCAATCACTGACTTGCCACGACATGGATCCAACTCTAACATTATCTCTAAATTCCTATTCACATCTAATATTTGAAGATGCGCGTCGCATATAAGTAATCCTTCATTCACAGCATCTTTTGTAACCTGCCAAAATAATCTGTCATCCATAATCACATCCCCCTCAGAAACTCAATAAATACTTGTGCTTTCTCTAATTCTTGAGAAACTTTTTCTTTAATCCTCTCCCATTCTGTCCCCATCACACCTTCTAAATCCAGTGTAATTACATTTCCGTCCCCGCCATCCCCTATTCCCATAGTCCTGATCAACTGATCAGCCCAATAAACCCACCGAACATTATCCTTTCTCGCTATAAGATCCTGGTCATGGTGATAACCAACCACCTCTATGAGTTCTTCTGGCATCTTCCAATAAACAAACAAATCGTACCCAATAGAAGTATGCGGTAGAACTTCTCTTTCTATTTCTATCTGATAAAAGGGGATCCCTCTCTGCTTAGATTCACGAACCAAACTCAAAAAAAGATCTGGAGCCAATGCCAACATAGCCAATTTGCCTATATCATGCATAAGGCCATACGTAAATAACTCTTCCTTATCTTTTCTTCCCATCTCTAATGCTATAACCTTAGAGGCGCAGGCAACTCCAACACAATGTACCCAAAAAGACTTTACATCAAACTCAGGAGTAGACTTTAACTTTTCTAATAAAGAATACATAGATAGTCCTAATATCAAATTCTTGACAGTATTAAACCCTAAAATCACAATTGCATGGGTTACGGATGTAATTTTACCCCTATATCCATAGTAAGCGGAATTCACAACTTTCAGTAGTTTGGAACTCATAGAAACATCGTGGGCTATCATCTCAGTAATATCCTTGGCTGATACCCGAGGGTCTCTAATAGCCACTAAGACACTATTTACCGACTCAGGTAGAGGTGGAATTTGAGAAAAATCTCGCAATTTCTCACGCAATCGGTCTTTCATTTTTAATCCTCCAATATAAGGTTAACGCTATCCAACATATATTTTGCTACTGTATTATCAGGATCTCTTTTTAACACTTCCATTAACAACTTTTGGGCTAATTCATAATTCTCTGCATCAATGGCTTTCATTGCTTCGTCAAAGATTTTTCCCTTTGGTTGAGAATCTACGTTTGTTAATTGATCCCTCTCTTTTGTGTTATCGGATCTTTCGGATGTAGAAACAGATCTGGGTTTTTGTGTGGTATCGGATTCAGATTGCAGCACCAATTGCTGCTTTAGGTTGGAAATCTTAGCCTTTAAATTGCGAATGATAATATCTCTTTCCTCTAACTGCTTCTCCAAACTCCTCAATGCTGCCTTTTGCTCTTTAAGATTGTTTTGAGATAGAGTTAATTTAGTGGACATATTTTCTTTTTCCACACGTAAAGTCTCTATCTCACCCTTCATTGTTTGATTTTTGTACCGCAAATCACTAAGTCTGGAAAGACACTCCTGGTACTTCTTCTCTTTTGAAGAAACCTTTGTACTAACTTCTTGTTTCAAGAGGCGATAATCCCGCGAAAGTGTTTCATACTTACTCAATAAACTCTGAAATCTATCCTGTCTCCTTTTCAACTCTGCCTCTAATTTCTTAATTTGTGATACAAGGCTATCCCGTTCTGCTATAGTGTTAGATAGTTGTTTTTGAAGAGAAGATATTTTATCCTGATAACGCGATTCCAATTTTTGTTCAAGTGCAGAATAACTTTCTAATAATTTCTTTATCTTTTCATCTTTATCAGCCAGTTTTTCATTTTGTTCTCTTAACTTAGATTGCATTTCCTTAAGATTTTGTTCCACCCTCTCCTTAATCTGCACGAGTTCTTTTTTGCACTCGCCCTGCACCTTATCCAAGATATCTTTGTACACCTGTTCCTTCTTCTTCATCTCAAATGTATGTTTCTCCTCTAACATTTTTATTTTCCCCTCGTAAGACTGTTTTAACTCTTCTATTTTTTCTTGATAAGACTTTTGCCAGGTCTCTTTTTCTTCTACTATTTGTTTTTTTAAGGCACTCAATTCTTGTTGGGCCTCTCTTAATCTTTGCTCAAGAATTTGACGGTTACAATTTTCTCCTGCTTTAAGTTTCTGTTTTAACCTCGAAATTAAATTATCTAATTTAACCTTAATCCTTTCATCTTCCGGGAATATAAAAGACGCCCTTGAGAGCAAACTCAATGCCATTACTAAATCGCCTTTGTCCTTTGCTTCCTTTGCCTGTCGGTAAAACACATCTGCCCGTTTAACCAATTCCTGCCATACATCATCACATCTTGCCCACATAGGAACTGCACTTTGTAGGACAAAAAACAACAAAAGTATAATGCTCTTCAGATTTCTCTCCTTATTCCTTTTCATCTCCCAACTCTCGCAAAAGATCATCGGGAATTAAACGTAAAATCTTCTGTTTAAGATCAGAGTCATCTGAGTCCACAGCAACTCCTTTAATCTCTTTGTCTAACTCTTTTATTACAACTTCCTTTCCAATAGAATATCGATTCCCCTTGATGTCCTCAACCACCAAAACCCGCATTTCACCTGCCATTCTTACAGATAGAACCAAACCTACCTCTCCTGATGCCAAGATTACTCGTTCCCCAACATAATAAGGACTGACATACCGTTCCAGAAGATTTAAGGCCTTTTCGTCAAATAGGGTTCCTATAAATTTCTTCATCGCCATAAGTACTTTTATAGGATTGTATATCCAACGCAATGACTCAAAGGTCTCAGCTACAGAGACGATCTTACTATACAAATGCATCTGACGGGGATATCCGTAAAAATCCTTTTCTGGAATATCATCAGGATATCCACTGTTGTTAAGATAACGATGATGTTCCAAGGCAATAATTCCCATTCGAGGGCCAAATACATCGGTCTCATTTATCACCATACATCCAACCCTCGGGTGACGAAAGAAGAACTCCTCCCCTCGAGGACTGGAAAGAGACCATGCAGTATCAACAAAACCAACATCTGTAAGCAATGCACCCGAAATAAGATAAAACATCCTATCGGAATTAAATTCTCCATAATGTAATGCTATAATGCCCGATATTATCGCAACATTTATGCCGTGGTTTATCCTAAAATTAGAATCGGTATATACATTCGGCAGGGGACTTACCTTCCTTTGAGTGTAATGAGCCCTCACAACATAAGTCAGATCTTGCAATATCTTACGATATTTCTGCAAGGTATTAAATGGCAAATTTGAATACCGCTGCCAGTAATCTCGAAATGTATAATCCAATTTTGCATTTTTACCCTTCTCTTCCAGAAATAGATCCAATACAACACCACAACGCGCAATTAAATCCTCCAACATAGCCCTCAATGCCACTCTGGTATCTTCATCAACAACAAGTTCCAGTTCTTCTCCACATAATGGATCCTGTAAAAACACATAATCAATACCGAGATTGTTCAACCGTTCGACTTGCTTGTGGCTTATTTCAATTCCTTTACCAGCAAACCGAATACGCATCCCACGGGCACTTAAATAAATGATATCTCGGGACAACTTAGCCGACCCACCAAATTGGTTTAACACACTTACTATGTTCTCAATCGGAACTACTCTCATATCTTACCCGATAAAGATTGACTATTAGTTCTATCTCTCCTTTGTGTCTCCCCGTCTTCTTCATAATTTCTTCTGTCCCCAATCCCTTTCGATATAGAGAAATTATCTCTTGGACAATAGGTTGGCCAAGAAAATCCTCCTCTGAAGTTTCTTGTCCCTTACTTAAAGAGCGAAGCAACTCTATCCTCTCATCTGCTATCGCAATCAATTCTTTTAATCTCTTTTCTTTCTTCTCTAAAGCGCTAAATATCTCATCAAACAACTCATAGATATCTCTCAAACGCTTATCCATTATACCTCCACATCTATAATCTCTCCTTCTTCACCATCTTCTTTCTTCATTTTTCTATTATAGGTGCTCGCCTTCTTTCTCTCTCCTTTCTCTTTATATCTCCGCTCACTTATCTGTATCTCGCTACTTCTATCCGGCTGAACTACCTTATTCCTTTCCTCTCTTTTTTCTCTCTCCATCTCTTTAGCAATGTGGTCTTGCAAGACAAAATTGTGTTCTGTCTTGTTCGACTGAACCTTTTCAGCTCGCTGAATGTTAAAAATAGCCCCAATAAAATCTATTGGCCTCAAAGTCATAATGCCCCTTCCCTCTCTAAATTAACTCGTAAAAAAAAGAGTATAGAAGACAATAACTGAGACACCCGGCCTTCACTTAAATCCAAAACCTGTCCTATTTCCTTTAGGGTAAGGCCTTCGTTAAAATAGAGTTCCAATACATTTTGACTCCTCTTGTCCAATTTGCTTATTATCTCAACTAACTGTTCCTTCAAGAAATCTCTATTAACATATTCATACGGGTCCTCCGGAGAGGGAATAACATCTTCCAACGCTATTTCTTCACCTATAACCTCGCTTAAAGAGACTATTTTTGCCAAATGATCAACCCTTATTGCTTCTCTCACTTCTTCTATATCCAGGCCTAAATCTTTGGCTACAGCCTCCTCTCCTTCTTGACTCTCAGGATTTACCCCCAATTCAAGATACTTATCTCTAATCTGTTTTATCTTTGTTCTTTGCTGCTTAGGGATAATATCTTGTCGCCTCAGAAAGTCTAAGATTTCTCCCCTCACACGCCAATAAGCAAAGGTTTCGAACTTTACATCCTTCTCCGGCTCAAACCGTTCAAGGGCAGAAATCAACCCAACTATTCCATAGCTAATCAAATCCTGTGATTCTATATTTTTGGGCAAAAATGGCAAAAATCGGTTTACCACTTGCTGCACCAATGGAATATAGTGAAAAATCAACTCCTCTCTGGCCTGTTGATCTCCCTCTCTTAACCTATGCCAAAGAACTGAAATATCCTTATCCTGCATTTTCTGATGATAGTTTCTTTATTGCCTCATCATAAAATGACAAAAAAGCAAGGTCCAAAATCCCACCCAAAAGCCAAGCAATGAATACAACCGACCACAGTTTGTACGCTAACCCATAAAGAGATATCTGTCCATTAACAGCATGAATTGCTACGATAAAAAAACCTATAGAAGCAATCACGCCTTTAAACATATTTCTCCACTAAATAATAAAGCCATCCACTTGTTTGGGCAATAACAGACTTACATACTTATCGATATGAGCCCTATCTTCTTCTAAAATATCTAAAAACAATAAACCAGTTATATACTTACGGGAATACTCTTCCCATCGAGTATTAACCACTTCTGC
>JAMOOT010000277.1 GCA_027065215.1 Candidatus Omnitrophota bacterium
CCAATACTGCAAAGCGCATCACCCAATGATCTCACATTAACGAAGGGATTAAAATCAAAATCGGGGCGGCCGGATTCGAACCGGCGACCTCCTGAACCCCATTCAGGTGCGCTATCCAAGCTACGCCACGCCCCGAGCCTACAATCTTGCCAAATATTATACCATAAACTTTCCCCCTCTCACTCAAACCAAATTGAACCGTAAGCGAAAAGATATAGATAATTCTATCAATTGAAGATGATCCAGAGGCCTTTAATAAGCACCCTTATTAAGATTATTCGTTCCTCACCAACCTATAATCACAATACGGGCGATTTCAAAATATATCAGGATAGAAACTATATCCACAACGCTGGCGATAAACGGGCCTGACATAAGGGCAGGGTCCAATCCTAATTTCTTAAACATCACTGGCAAGGTTGCCCCGGCCGTAGTGGCTGCTGTGATAACCGCTATCATCGAAAGAAATACCGTCACTCCCAACCTTACATCCTTTTGTATGAGCATTGCACGCCCAAATCCGATTAATCCCAAGACTACCCCTATAAACAGGCCCACCAAAACCTCTTTAAAGAAAATTTTCCAGAAATCATCCTCCTCTATTTCCCCTGTAGCCAAACCTCGAATGATGGTAGTAGAAGACTGCGAGCCTGCATTCCCACCCATACCCGATAAGACAGGAATAAAGAATGCCAAGGCTATCATCGCTTGAAGTTCAGCCGAATGCATTTGCAAGACTGCACCGGATATGAATTGCACGAACACCAATATAAGCAACCACATAATCCGCTTCTTTGCAATGCTTAATGTGCTCTCCTGCGTATAGTTATGGACAATACCTGAGGCACCATAGGTCAACATATCCTCAGTATCCTCTTCCTCTATAACATCGATAACATCATCTACAGTGATAATTCCTACCAACCTGTCATCATCATCCACCACAGGTATTGCCAAGAAGTCATAATCTCTAACTTTTTTAGCCACATCCTCTGACGAATCATTTACCCGAACTTTTATAAGATCCTTATGCATTATCTCTTCAATCTTTGCACCTTTTTTTGCAATGATTAATTCCCGCAGAGTAACCAATCCCAACAACCTACGGTCTTTATCTGTAACATAGACGTAATAAATGGTCTCCCTATCTGGGGCGATACGCCTTAAGTACTGGAGGGCCTGTTCCACAGTAATGTCCGGTGGAACATTTGCATACTCTGTCGTCATTATTGCCCCAGCTGTCCCTTCTTTATACTGAAGAAGTCTCTTGATATCATTTCTCTCTGCCTGGGCTACCAAGGGAAGGATATCCTCTATGAGATCTTCGGGCAGTTTCTT
>JAMOOT010000278.1 GCA_027065215.1 Candidatus Omnitrophota bacterium
GACAGGCCTCTATAACATCCCTAAATCGCAATAAGGCACTTATAAGGTCCTCTTCTTCCTCACTTTTAGAAAGGCCGAACAATTCAGCAAACCTCTTAGATGATACTAACAACCCTCCTGTCTGGGCCATTTCTAATATCCGACAGGCCCTGGCGTGGGCATATTGGACATAATAGACCGGATTCTCTGGGGCCTGGCGTTTTGCTAAATCTAAGTCAAAATCCAAATGTGAACTTGTCTTACGCATAAGAAGAAAAAACCTTGCCGCATCTACACCAACCTCATCCATCAACTCATCAATCGTTATGTATTTGCCTTGGCGAGTAGACATAGGAATAGGTTCGCCATCCCGATAAAGCGTTACCAATTGAACTATAACCACCTGCAACGCATTAGGATCAAAGCCCATTGCAGCAATAGATGCCTTCACCCTTGGGATATATCCATGATGGTCCGGACCCCATATATTGATCAAGTAATCATAGCCTCGTAGGAACTTATCTCGATGATAACCTATATCCGCAGTAAAATAGGTCTTACTGCCATCGCTTTTAATCATTACCCTATCTTTGTCATCGCCAAAGCGAGAAGATGCAAACCAAACCGCACCGTCTTTCTTATAGATCAAATTCTTTTCTTGAAGCAAAGATATAGCCTGTTCCACCTTGCCTGACTTTTCCATCACCTCCTGAGAATACCAACTATCGAATTTCACCCCAAATCGGGCTAATTCCTGTCTAATCATCGAGAGGATCTCTCCAACTGCAAATCGGGAAAACTCCTCAATATCCACTGAATCAATATCTCCTATTTTATCCCTCCACACACTTAAGAACTTACCAGCCAAGGCCTTAAGATATTCACCCTTATACCCTCCTTCTGGGATAGCACAACCCAATCCTAAAACCTCTTTACACCTCTCCTTCAAAGACTGGCCTAATAGTTTAATCTGTACTCCCACATCGTTTAGATAATACTCAGTATGCACATTATGCCCAGCAAACCTCATTATCCTTGCCAAGGCATCCCCAACTGCAGCCTGACGGGCGTGGGCAATCGAAAGAGGCCCTGTTGGATTGGCACTCACAAACTCCAAAAGAACATTTTTCCTCTCTGATTCAGGCAAAAATCCCTTTACAGGGATCTCCCCTGTCTCCAACACTTCTACCAAATAATTACGAATCACATTAGGGCTTAGAAATATGTTCACAAACCCTGGCGGTCTGACCTCCACCTTTTCTATCACATCATTCAAATTCGAAGATAAAAGCCTTTGTTGAATCTCTTCTCCTAATTGAACCGCAGGCATACCTAACACCTTAGCATATTTCATCGCTATTGGGCTGTAAAGGTCACCATGCTCCTTGTTTTTTGTCAAAAGGACTTCAACGTTGGGATCTTTTATCCCTAATTCCGATAGAATAGACACAAGTTCTCTACGAATCTTTTCTCTCATGTTCCTCTCTTTTTTCTACCGTTCGCCACAACCTCTCCAGGTTGTAAAAGACTCTGGCCTCAGGCTCAAATATGTGCACAACCACATCTAAACAATCAAGGACCACCCAGTTGTCGTCTCCACCTGTCCGCGTATTTTTGAATATCCTTATCCCTGCCTTTTTAAGATTATCTTCTAAATGCTCACTTATTGTCTTTATTTGACGCAAACTCTCGCCACTGCATATCACAAAAAAATCAGTAAAATTACAGATTTCGCGGACATCTAAAGTTACAATATCCTGCGCCTTCTTTTCCTCTAATAACGACCTTATTATTCTTACCTTTTCTTCAACCGGTATCGACCTATATTTTGCCATTCCCGCAAATGCGATTTTTTTATTTTTTGCCTAATATCTTAAACATAGAAGTCCCACAATCCGGGCACTTTCCCTTCATAGCCTTTCGCCCATTCTTCATCTCCACCTCTTGGGCATCAACCATCTCCCTTTTTGCCTTACACTTTACACAATAAGCCTCCATCATCAACCTCCCTTATTTTACTCTACCTATTCGACTCAACGGCCAAAACCGAAATACTACCTTACCGACTAAATTTCTCTCTGGCACAAACCCCCAAAAACGGCTATCCTTTGACACCAAACTATTATCTCCTAAAACATAATAACAATGAGGAGGGACAGTAATCTTTTCCCCCTCCTGGCCATATGGCCCCATATTGTAATAGGTTATATTTCTAAATGGGCCATCCAAAAGAGGGTGTCCATTCACAAAGACCGTACCACTCTTTATCTCAACCGTTTCTCCCCCCTTGGCTATTAACCGCTTTACAAAGTGCTTCTTAGGGTCTTCCGGGTAGAGAAAGACTATAACATCTCCCCTATTGGGATCTTTTAACTTAGGCAATTTAATATGAGTAAATGGAATTATTGGCCCATAAGGGCACTTAATAGCTATAACTCTATCTCCTATCATAAGAGTTGGGATCATAGACCCTGACGGAATCTTATAAACCTGGAAGATAAATGTCCTTATTATGATTGCCAGAATAGCGGCAACAACTATTGCTTCGGTCCATTCCTTTACTTCGCGCCAGAGCCAATCTCTAAATGACATAATTGACTTTCAGTTCAACACAAATTCCTGATGTATTCTACTACCAAGTCCCCTACTTCGGAAGTAGAATATCCCATCTTCCCAGCAGAAAGGCTCTTGAGTCTTTCCGAAGTAACCTTCACAACCGCCTGTTCCAAACACTGCCACGCCTTCCTCTCCCCAAGATATTCCAACATCATCCCCCCAGCGCATATTGCCGCTAACGGATTTATAACATTCTTACCGGTGTATTTGGGCGCGGACCCTCCTATAGGCTCAAACATGGAAACACCATCTGGATTGATATTACCTCCGGCCGCTATACCCATACCGCCCTGAATAATAGCCCCCAAATCCGTTATTATATCACCAAACATATTATCAGTAACAATCACATCAAACCATTCAGGATTTTTCACCATCCACATACAAGTAGCATCCACATGGGCATAACCGCGTGTAATATCTGGATATTCTTGCCCCACTTCATTGAAAACCCTTTCCCACAAATCAAATGCGTATGTTAACACATTTGTCTTCCCACACAACGTCAATTGTCTCTTTTTATTCCTCTTACGAGTAAATTCAAAAGCGTATCTAACACAACGCTCTACCCCTTTACGAGTATTTATACTTTCTTGGATCGCAACCTCGTCTTTGGTCCCTTTTCTTAAAAAACCACCTGCTCCACAGTAAAGCCCTTCGGTATTTTCTCTTATCACCACAAAATCTATCTCCTCTGGCCCTTTATCCCTCAATGGAGTCCAAACCCCGGGATATAACTTTATTGGCCGCAGGTTTATATATTGATCCAACTCAAACCTAAGTCTCAGCAATATCCCACGCTCAAGGATCCCCGGTTTGACGTCTGGATGGCCAATTGCCCCCAGGTATATGGCATCTACCTGTCTTAACTCTTCCAAAACACTATCTGGCAAGGTTTCACCAGTACGAAGGTATCGCTCTCCACCTAAATCGTAGTCAATAAACTCTAATTTAAACCCGAACTTATCAGATAAGGCAGAGAGCACTTTTTTCCCCTCTCTTATCACCTCAGGCCCTGTTCCATCCCCAGGAATAACAGCTATTTTGTATGTCTTAGACATAAATGCCTCCTTAATTCTACACCCTTACATCCCACAAAAAGGCTATCCCTCACAACTGCATCGAGAGAAACAAAAGGCAAGGCCAGAAATCAAGTGGGCCCACGAGGACTCGAACCTCGAACCAACTGATTATGAGTCAGCTGCTCTGCCGATTGAGCTATGGGCCCGAGAGAAAGTTATTTTACTCAAAAAGCCCTGCCAAGTCAATTGCTTCTCCCTATTTCCCCATGCCAATGCGTTGGCTCATCTGAAAGAGTTTCCCTTCAGTCTGGATAGAGGGAGCAATTATTATCTCCGTCAACTGCATCTCCCGTATATTACGCGCTCCAAGGCTACCCATAGATGTCTTCAATGCCCCTACCAAATTCTGCGAACCATCATCGACCTTAGCCGGCCCAAACAAAATCTCCTGAAGGCTTCCAGTAATACCCACATAAATCCTTGTTCCTCGTGGAAGATTCTCATGGGAAGTGGCCATACCCCAATGATACCCCCTACCAGGGGCCTCTTTTGCCCGTGCAAAGGGCGAACCAATCATCACTGCATCAGCCCCTGCAGCAAAGGCCTTACAGACATCACCTCCAGTGCGCATACCACCATCGGTAATTATCGGAACATATTTCCCTGTACGACGGTAGTAATAATCCCGCGCGGCAGATGTATCAATCGTAGTGGTAACCTGCGGCACCCCTATACCCAAAACACCCCTTGTGGTGCAGGCAGCACCAGGCCCTATTCCAACCAATATCCCACTGGCACCTACTTCCATTAAGGCCAAAGCAGTTTTATAAGTAACGCAGTTTCCAATCACCACCGGTATCTTCATCATTTTACAAAACTTCTCCAAATCAACTGGCTTATAAGTGGATGAAATGTGCTTAACCGATGTTACCGTACCCTGCACCACGAACATATCAGCCCCTGCTTGCTCTGCAATAGGGCCAAACCGTTCAGCGTGTTGAGGGATACAACTAACTGCAGCCACTCCTCCTTTTTCTTTGATCTGTCTAACCCTCTCAGCAATCAAATCTTCTTTTATCGGTTCACGATACATCTGTTGAATCAACTCAGTTGCCTCTTCAGGGGTGGCTTGCGCTATGCGATCAAGTATCTCGTCAGGGTCACGATATCGTGTTTGGACCCCATCAAGGTTTAAGACAGCCAATCCTCCCAACCGACTCATCTCAACCGCAAACCTTACATCCACCACACCATCCATTGCCGAAGCGATAAATGGTATCTTGAATTTAATTCCTCCCAACTCAAACGAGACATCAACATCATCCGGGTTTATCGTTACCTCACCAGGAACCAGGGCTACTTCATCAAACCCATAACAACGCCTCGCCCTTCTACCTATACCAATCCATTCCCCCATCACAACCTCCTTTACTAACGAGTCTTAATCAATAACCAGCATTAAGAATTTTTTATTATAACATCAAATCTAACTACTTGTAAGTAATCAGAGTTCATCATGAGTGCACAGATAGATAATGCCCTTTAAACAAACTCACATTTTTACCCTCTAATTATTGCCTCAAAAGTAACAATTTCATCCTACAACCCGCTCCCCCCAAGGATGGTAAGTACAGGCAACAAAACTCTCTTCCTCTACAGGGAGTTATAAACCAACCTAACAATTTGCGTTAAATCTAAATTTAATTTCTGAGCCCCCAACACGTAACCTCTTTTTCTAATCCAAACTTTAAAATTTATCCTCTTTTTGCCTAACCCTGCATTGCCTATCCTCATAAATCCCCTATCATTTTGTAATAATCAAAATTTTAGAAATCGTCGTATAAGTTTTCTTTTTAAAACTAAAGATAATTTCATCCTCTGTTGAGACCAATTCTCGATCGAAAAACCTATCAATCTCACTAAAAACAAAATCAAAATCTCTTTTTAACTTCCAACTCTCCTCAAGATTTTCTTTGTCTGCCAACACAACAAAAAAACGGTTATCAGATCCAAATCTTTGCGCCCCTTGATGTTCATAAAGCCAAATAATTAAACCCTTAGGATCGTCAAGGGCACGCTCTAATGTGAAATTCCTGGGTAAATAAGTGATTTTTAAATCAAACGGTTGATTATCAAAAAATATATCAATGCCAAAATTATTTTTCAGAGTAGGCACTACTCTTGGATGCTGACTTATATGATCTTCTATTAAGACAGTAGTCCAATGATTGTACCAGGTAGCAATAACATAATGGGTAATATCGTCATGAAGTTTACTTTTAACTCCTTGGACTAATTCATCATATTTTACAAACTTCCTTACATATTCCGTTTGAATTTTTTGATCCAATTGTCCCTGAACAACACCCCATTTAAAATCCTCTACTTTCAAAAGTTCCTCTTTCAAGGCCTTATCCGAAATCAAAGTTTGCCTCTTTTCCACTAATTTACGGTATTTTTTCTTTATAAACTTGTCAATTTCGTCTTGAGGCACATCAATTAGCCTCTTAATTAAATCTGAAACCGTACCCTTTGTAGGCATACCAAAAGATTTGGCCAGTTCTCTTAAATCATTTGCCTTTATTGATCTCAATTTAAGATTGGCTAATTCTTTTTGGGAAACTAACATATTTACTTCTTCTGAAACAAGAAAATATATTCGTGACGAAAAATATAAAAACCACCAACCAAAGCTCTATACCGCCACAAATGTTCCTGATTTCTCTTTGCACGATTGTTCACCATATTTTTCACCAAAATACTTTTAAGTATTAATCCACCCCTATTCAATATTTCTTGCATAGTCCAAAACCCTAAAGGGACCCATTCAGAATTTGCATATTTATCACCTATAACTACCGCTAAATAACGTTTTCTCTCCAATAGATCCAAAAAGTTAGAGACCACATTACCGAAAAGTTTTAAAAATTCATCCACTGATTTTGCATTACTTAAATCGTCAGGTCTATTGCTAAATTTTATAATATCGTGATAAGGTGGATGCATTATTATCAACTGTACACTCTTTTTTCCCTTGGACTCTAATATTTGCTCTACACTTCGCCTTGTTTCTTTTTTTGTACTATCTGCAATAAGAATCTCAGTAAAAACTTCAAAATCAAACAACGATTCCTGGCTAATTCTTTGTTCAGCAATCCTTGCAACTTCTGGTAGCAACTCAATCCCTATCCCATTTCTCCCCAACCTCTTACATTCAATTAAGGTCGTCCCGCTCCCCAAAAAAACATCTAATACCACATCGCCTTTTTTAGTAAACCTTCTCATTAATTGATTCGGTATTTGAGGAATAAAATTCCCATGATAATCACCCTTGTGAGATCCTGATTTATCCCGCTCGCCAATAATCCAAAGACTATCTGTAATGATATCGTTATACTCTCTCCAATTTTTTAAATTTAGATCGTTTATCTTTCCCATAACATGACCTAACTAAACTTCATCCATTAAATTATTCAATTTACTCTCAGCATCTTACTGACTTCAGATACAGCCCTTACGATTGGATTCTATACGTGCCAAATCCCTAATTATCGTAAATAAATATTGGAATATCTTTGTTAGCCGTCTTTACAAATACTAAACTCATCTCGATATTTTTGTATTTTTAGCCAATTTAAATCTATTACCCGACTCTACTGCAATATATCACCATAATTATAGCAATAGGAACAACAAGCGCCCAATCTATTACAACAATAACAAAAAGATACAAAGTAGTAAAGAAAAATAAAGGTTATGTA
>JAMOOT010000279.1 GCA_027065215.1 Candidatus Omnitrophota bacterium
AGGCCATTCTCTCGCACTCCCTCCCCCATTAACCGCCCTATTTATCGCTTCCTCTACATCAAACTTCTCCACCCCAAACGCTTCTCTACTCTCCACTGCTTCTCCAACACTGGTTCCAGTACCCAGTCCTTTCCCTTCTCTTTTTCCATTATTTAAATTCAGTAAGTTATTCTTCAATTCCTTCAACGCATCCTTATGCTCCATCGCCTCCCTTCCCAAGGTCTTAATGAAGGCATTGAAGAATCGGCGCTTATTAGTGATTATTCCTGTCTCTCCTTCCCCACCTCCATTCTCAAACATCCGGTTTGCAATATTGCCCACATCATTAATCTCTATCTTTCCCTGCTTCACTGCCTGGGCGAATATGTGGCCCATCCCTGCAGACCCCAACTCATTCGCCCACTTATTTATATCTTTAGCATCATTCTCACGATACGCATTTCCTAATGCATCTGCCAGAACATCCCTTGCATGTGATTGGGCTACAATATCATTTCCATTATTTCTCAGGACCTCTATCGCTTTCTCCACGTTATTTATATCCTCAGGCAATCTCAACTGCCCACCAGATACTATCCCTTTCATAGTTTCATTCACCCTCATATCAGGAGACGGCTGATAGGCAGGGAGTTCAGAAATACCCAAAATCTTTCCTACAACCCAGGGAGTCTTCATCTGGTAATAGGATATACCTCCTTTCTCACCCACCTTGTATAACAAATTCCCTATCTCCTGTGCCAATGGATCTATCCTGATTGAATTAATCTCTTTTACTGCTTGCCTTGCCGATATATCTCCCCTTATCATTTTCTCCAACATCTCCATTCGAGCATTATTAACCGAGAGAAGATGCTCTCCCGTAGCGCCACCTACTGCACGACCCAACAAGGCCGCATCCATAGCAATCTTACCAACCGGAATTCTACCAATTGAAGGGATCATACCTATTGCCACCATAGGGACAACATCAACCGTAGAGCCCTTTATCCAATCCCCAAAAAAGCCCTTAACCCCACCCCATCCACGACTCCACAAAGACGGTTCTGCCTGTCTCCCAGCCACATCCTCAATATCGGCTTCAGAACCTCTCTCAAATATGCGCATCACACGCGGCATAGTGGCATGGACAGCTCCTATACCCAACGCAGTCCCTGCCAACCCAGTAATCACATCATATTTCTCCCCTGGAGTCCACCCTTCACTCAACCCCTTCACCAACCGATGGCTGAGGTCTACCATATGATGGTAGAAAGGAATTTCAACCACAACTGTATTGAGCCCCTTAAATGTAAGATCCGCAAGATAGTTCGGCTGAGGGGAAAGTTTTCTCCCCA
>JAMOOT010000280.1 GCA_027065215.1 Candidatus Omnitrophota bacterium
CGGTTATACGGATGAGAAAAGGGCAGGTTAAGGTAAGGCCGGGCTATGATGGAGTCTATGGAAAGATAGAGGTGGATGTCTCTCCCGCTCAGGGCGAGTTGTTTGATCTGTTTGATTGAGTGAGGATATAAAGATGGGTCTTTATCAGGGTTTTCCCGAGGACTTTGTAGAGAAATTGGAGCGCTATTTCCCAAAATATGTATCGGAGATCTTGTCCGGTCTGAAAAAGGCAAAGAAAACGACCTTCCGGATCAACAGATTAAAGATAACCCGATCAGAGTTTGTGTCTCAGGCGAGGAAGAGGGGTATAAAGATACAGGATGTGCCTTGGTATGAAGATGCCTTTGTTCTGGTCTCGCCGAATCAAAGGGAGTTCCAGAATACGGATTTCTATGAAGCAGGGCAGGTTTATCTTCAGAGTCTTTCCAGTATGGTTCCTCCCCTTCTTATGGATTTAAGTGCAGGGCAGAGGGTTCTGGACCTTTGCTCTGCGCCGGGCAGTAAGACCACCCAGATTGCTTCTTTGACTGGAGGGCAGGTGGATTTGGTTGCTGTGGAGAAGATAAGGCCCCGTTACTACAAACTGAAGGCGAATCTTTCCCGTCAAGGGTGTGAATTTGTCCAGACTATCTTGGCTGATGGTGGGATGATGGGAAAGAGGTATAGCGAAGGTTTTGATAGGGTATTGGTGGATGCCCCTTGCAGTGCAGAGGGCCGATTTGATCCTGCAGATCCCCGTTCGTTTAAGTATTGGTCTGAGCGAAAGGTGAAGGAGATGGCCCATAAGCAGAGGAGACTCCTTGTTTCTGGGATACGGGCATTGAGGCCGGGTGGGATACTTGTTTATTCCACCTGCACATTTTCTCCTGAGGAGAACGAATTTATGATCAAGTGGGCCTTAAATAAGTTTCCTGAGATGGAGTTGGTAGAGTTTGCTCTGCCGTTCAAAAATGTATTTCGGGGTATAGACGGTATTGGTTGGCACATCTTACCAACCGATTGTTTTGAAGGATTTTACGTGGTTAAGTTAAGAAAAAAGGCCTGATTGTCTTGGATATCGTGATAAAATTTCTCTGATAAAGAGGAGGTGAAGGGATGAGAAGATTGGGATTACTTTTGTTGGGTTGTTTAGTGATAATAAGTGGTTGCACTGGTACGCAAAAGGGCGCATCTGGTGGGGCATTGTTGGGTGCTGGTATCGGTGCAATTGTCGGGCATCAGTCAGGAGAGACAGGTAAAGGTGCCCTCATCGGTGCAACGGTAGGTGGGCTGGCAGGTGCACTTGTAGGCGATCAGGTAATACCCGATGATGAGGAGACTACCCAG
>JAMOOT010000281.1 GCA_027065215.1 Candidatus Omnitrophota bacterium
ATAGTAGAGGAAAGCCACAGAGTTGGGGCGCTGGTGATACAGTCCTTTTATCCTATCTCCTTGGGATTGCTAAAACCACCGGGAGAAATGGGGGTGGATATTGCGGTGGGTGAAGGACAATCCTTGGGGATTGGCCTTCAGTTTGGGGGGCCTTATCTGGGCATACTGTCTACGAGAAAACAATTTATCCGTAAGATGCCCGGAAGAATAGTGGGGAGGACAATTGATCGCAGGGGCAAAGAGTGTTTTGTCCTTACCCTGCAGGCCCGAGAACAACATATCCGACGGGAAAAGGCCACCTCAAATGTGTGTTCAAACGAGTCGCTGTGTGCCTTATCTGCCTTGGTGTATATCGCGCTGTTGGGTGAAAGAGGATTAAGAGATGTTGCGAGGGCCTGTCATCTGTGGGCGAAGAGTCTGTTGGACTGGGCAAAGGGACTGGGAGTAGAAGTAATTTCCACTCCTCCTGTCTTCAACGAATTTGCGGTAAGGATCCCGAATCTTCAGGGATTTTATGAAGCATGTATGAAGGATGGACTCGTTCCGGGATTGAGATTGGAGCAATTTGATCCCCGATATAAAGACGTTTTACTCGTTTCCTTGACTGAGAACACTCCCGAGGAGGCAGTAAGAAAATGGCAGGGCCAGTTGTTAACCCATATACAAGGGTAATATTTGAATTACCCGAAGGGCGTCCCAACGCATACATTGAGCCGATAGAAGGAGATGTAGATATCCCGTCTCATCTTTTGCGAAAAGATCTGCCGATTGGGAATTGGGATGAGCCAACGGTGGTGAGGCACTTTGTTGGCCTATCCCAGAAGAATTTTTCAGTAGATACCAATTTCTATCCCCTTGGCTCCTGCACTATGAAGTATAATCCCAAGGTGAACGAAGATATTGCCCGCAGGCCAGAGGTTGTCTCTCGCCATCCCCATCTCATTAGCGAAGGAATAGAGGAGTTGATACAGGATCTGCTCAGGATAGTGTATGAATTGGAGCAAATGCTTATCTCCCTTACTGGCATGGCTCGGTTTACCTTTCAGCCTATGGCCGGGGCAAACGGTGAGTTTTGTGGGATATCCTTGATCTCTGCCTATCACCGCAAGAGAAATGATAGACGCCGGTTTATCATAGTCCCTGATTCTGCCCATGGCACTAATCCTGCCAGTGCTACCCTTGGGGGATACGAGGTAATCAACGTTAAGACGACAGAGACAGGCTATCTTACATTGGATGCGATAAGACCGTATTTGAATCGGGATTGCGCTGGCCTGATGTTGACTTCACCTAATACCTTGGGGTTGTTCAATCCTGAGATA
>JAMOOT010000282.1 GCA_027065215.1 Candidatus Omnitrophota bacterium
AAGACAATTCAACACTCTATTTTCTTTAAAATCAGAAAGCATCTGATTAATAGCTGAGTTCTGTGCTTCAGTAAAATTAAATGGTAATCGTGAAACAAAATAATCCAACACAAGATTATGTGTTAAGTTATAACTGCGGCGCCTCCCAGTTCTAACCTTTCGCTTGTTTTGTTCTATCTGCAGGGAAAAAAAGAAAAACTCTTCAAACACAATTCTGTCTTTGGCCTGTTTTAATTGCTCATTACTTGAAGGGAAGTGTATTTCCCATATCGCCTCAGATAAAGGAAGAAAACCCTTTAATTCTGGATAAGGCAATTCACTTAAAGGATCTTCTATCTGATTTGAAAAAGACACCAGCGCATTCCATACAATCTTTCGCATTCGCCTCTGAGTAAGCCGTTTAGCCGATCCTAAGGAATAAATTGGCACTATCCTCCCAAAACTCAATTCGTCAAGATTGTTAACTGGAGTTAACTCAGGAGATAACATCTGCAGGCCATAAACTTGATCTCTTTCGACTTTACCATAAAATATAAATTCCTCTCCCTGCTGTAATAACTCCTTAAGATAATCCTGATTAAACCATATCAAGGCAAGGGCACTACTCTCATCCTGAATTATTGCCTGAATTATGGAGATAGATCTCCGCCAAGCAGGACGATATCTTACGGTCAAGACCTTCCCACGCACTTGATAGTAGTTCCCTGGCTGCACCCGATTTAGAGGAGTAAACTCTCTTCTGTCCTCATACCTAATAGGAAAATGCAACAACAGGTCTTTTACTGTGTGGACACCTATACGAGCAAATTCTTTGGCTAATGCCGGCCCTACACCGGGCAAAAACTGGACTAACTGAGACTCGATTCGATTGGACGTTTTACAAGTATTGCTCCTTCTACTTCCCAATACAAAACTCCTGAAAGACCTTAGATAAAACTTCTTCGTTAAACTCCTTCCCTTCTATTCTATCCAGACACTCCAACGCAACCTGCAACTGGGCGCTTACCAACTCCTCACGCTCACCTGCAAGAGCATACTCTTTGGCCAAGAGAAGGGCATCATAGGCTGAATTAAGTTCTTGACGCTGAAACTCCCGCAAGACATACATCTGATCCCGTTTACTCTTAATCTCATCTAAACCTTTCTCTAACTCATTCAGCAAGTTATCAACTGACTCTTCACTACGGGTAGAGCCGTACATAATCGGCAATCTTAAATCCTCATTTAACCTCCAATCACTAAACAAATCCATCTTATTCACAAAGACAATCAATCGTTTACCCATATCTCTAATCTCTCTAATCAGAGTCCTCTCTACATCG
>JAMOOT010000283.1 GCA_027065215.1 Candidatus Omnitrophota bacterium
TTTATTGCTATACGTTCTGGTGTAAATTATGTCTGGTCTGCATTGGAGCAGGGAGCAGATTATTGCGTAGTGCCTGAAGGGGCGGGCTTTGAAAATGGGGATAAAATACTCGTGGTCGATGATACGCTAAATTTTTTAGGAGAGAAGGCAAAGGAGGCACGGCTTGCATTCTCTGGGAGAGTGGTGGGAATAACCGGTAGCGCTGGTAAGACCACGCTTAAGGAGATGTTAGGTTTCGCATTGTCTTCTTTGGGGTATAAAGTGGGTAAGAGTTGGGGGAATTACAACAATGCTATAGGATTGCCCGCCTCTATCCTTTCATTTGATGGGGATGAAGACTTTTGGATTTTGGAATTAGCAACAAATCAGGTAGGCGATATTGCCTATCTCAGTGATATTGCACGTCCGGATTTTGCCTTTGTCACCAGTATCTATCCGTCCCATCTTGAGGGGCTTGGCACAGTGGAGGGAGTGGCAAGAGAAAAATCTGAGATTGCTAAATATGCCAAGATTGTCTTTGCTCCAATTAGGTTCTTTTTTGAGTTGTCTCCTTATCTGCCCAATGGAAAAACGCGATTCTTGACCGGAATTAAAGGAGTTAATTTCCCATTGAAAGGTATTCAGTTTGAGGACTTGTTGGCGTTAGTCTCGGCATTCCTTGAGACGCTTGGGCATAGTATAGAAGAGGTGGATTGGAGTGGGTTTGAAGGGATGAAGGGAAGATTTTCAATATTGAAGTTTGAAGAGAGGATCGTTGTCAACGATGCTTATAATGCTAATCCGGGCTCAATGAAGGCCTCTCTTTCCAGTTTCAAGGAGATGTTTGGAGATGGGAGAGATGTTGCCATAGTGATAGGTGATATGCTTGAGTTAGGCCAAGAACGAGAAAAGTATCATAAGGATGTAGTTGCCTTTGTGAAATACCTCTTCCCAGAGGCAAGAAAGGTCTGTATTGGGAAAGAGATGCTTTGGGCAGCTAAAAGCGAAGGATTGGAGGATGCATTGCTGATTGAAGATTGGCCTGCCAATATTGAAGAAATAAAAGATTATCTATCCAATACCAATACCCTGTTTTTTAAGGCCTCTAATGGCATAAGATTAGGGGATCTTGTAGAAAAATTATTTGGGAAGGGGGCAACTGAGATTTCAGATATTTAGTTATACGCTATGATATTATCTACCTGGTTTTGCTCTTCAATATTTGGTGGCATAATATATGGCATAATATAATGAAGATATGTTGTGGTTGTGATGGAGGAGGCTGTTAGGTATGTTGAGTTTGGGAGATGTGAAAGATAGGATAGAGTCATTGAAGGATCGG
>JAMOOT010000284.1 GCA_027065215.1 Candidatus Omnitrophota bacterium
AGCAATAAAGCAGATAGAGGAGAGGAGGTATTGGGAGAAGTATGAGGGAGTGGGTAAGGAGATATATTTGGTGGGGATAAATATAGATAGTAAGGGAAGGACAGTTGGGGAGATGGAGATAAGGAGGCTTGAAGAGGTTGGGTGTTAAAATGGAGGTTTATTTAAAGATAATACACTCATCGGAAACAATCAAGAGCGATATTCATTCCAATCTCCAATGTTTAGAAAAATAAATATGGATTCTATGAGAGTTTTTGGTATAATTAAAACAATTGAATGAATGCATTGAACTTTTAAGTCTCGTGGGGGGCGTATGGGGGAATTTGGAACGATAAAAGTAGTCTCCTTATTTATCCCTGGACTTAATTTAACGGTTCAGGTCAATCCAGTTACTATCTTTACTACGTGGGGGATTTGTTTGTTTCTTATTGGTGTTGCTTCTGTTGCCTCTTATCGGCTAAGGAAGATCCCTTCTCGGTTTCAGGCCTTGATTGAACTTTTGTACGAATCTTTTCGCAGCCTTACTATTGAGACAATAGGAGAGATAGGACATCGATACGTTCCATATATATTTACTTTGTTCCTATTTGTCCTCTTTTCTAACTGGATTTCGGTTATCCCTATTTTCTCTTCTCCGACAGGAGATTTGAATACCTGTCTTGGATTGGGGTTGATTGCCTTTTTTATTGCCCATGGTACATCAATAAAAGAACGAGGAATAGGTGGGTATTTGAAGATGTATTTAGAACCATTTCCCTTTCTTTTACCGTCTAATCTGGTCTCTGAGATGGGGAAACTTATTTCCCATTCTTTTCGTCTTTTTGGAAACATCTATGCTGGTGGAATAGTGGTGGCTCTTATTCCTTTTATTGTGTTGAAACTTCTTGGGGCCTGGGGGGTCCCTCTTTTGTTGGTTATGATGCCAGTTTTAAAGGCCTTTTTTGACGTCTTTGTTGGGGCAGTTCAGGCCTTTGTCTTTGCCTTGTTGGCAGCGGCTTATATATCGGTGTTGTTGTAAATAGTGTAAAAAGGAGGTAGGAATATGGCAGCAGAACAGGCAGTTACTCAGGCAGTGATTGATAGCCATACCATCATCAGGGCGGCTTCTCTTTTGGGCGCTGGATTGTGTATGGGCTTGGGGGCTATTGGCCCTGGAATGGGTGAAGGTTTTGTTGGAGGTAAGGCTTGTGAAGGGATTGCTCGTCAACCTGAACTTCAGGGAGTCTTGACCCGGACTATGCTCTTGGCGGATGCAATTGCAGAGTCAACGGGTATATATTCATTGGTAATAGCCTTGCTTCTTATATTTGTGGTAAAGGGATAAAGAAGAAGGGGTTTATATTATGAATCTGAACGCTACATTGTTCATTCAGATTGTAAGTTTTCTTATACTTTTGTTTTTGATGACGAAGGTCCTCTATCGGCCTCTCCAAAATTTGTTGGATGAAAGGATTAATAAGGTTCGTTCTGACATAGAAGATGCGCAAAGACTTTTGGCTGAGGCTGAAGAAAATCGACGTAGGGCACAAGAGATGCTTCACAAGGCGCAAGAAGAAGCAATGCTTATTCAAAGAAAGGCTGAACAAGAGGCCGATGCGTATTATCGTCAGCAATTGCAACGAACCAAGGAGGAAATGGAGAAACTTCTTGCCTCGGCCCAGGCCGAGATTCAGGAGAATGTTCGTAATGCAAAGGCCGAACTTCAACAGGAGATATCTTCTATATCTATTGCCGTGGCTGAGAAGATATTACGTCGGGAGATATCCGAATCTGAGCATGAGCAGATTATTCGAGAGGCTATAGAGGGGATTGTGCATGGATGATAAATTTTTGATAGCAGAAAAATACGCTCAAGGTCTTTTTGCGTATGCTAAGGAGAATAATCTTGTCGATCGAGCAATGGAGGATTTATTTATCCTTAAAGAGGCTATTGAACAAGTCCCGAGGTTAATTTATTGGCTTTCAGTCCCTATCATCCAGAGGGAGGAAAAATTTCAGTTTGTATCTGATATTGCACAGGCATTGAAGATTTGTAGTGCAGTGGAATGGTTTTTAATGGTGGTGATAGGTAAAAAGCGAATTAAGTTCCTGCCATGGATGATTGAAAAATACAGGGTCCTATATAATATATATCATCATCGAATAGATGTTAAGGTGGTCTCGGCTCGGAAACTTAGTGATTCTGAACGTCAGTTGTTTCTGCATATTTGGGGAGGATATCTTAATCGCTGGATTAATCTATTAGAGGAGGTTGATCCTGAGTTAATTGGGGGAATGAAGGTTTACTTTGAAGGGAATCTCTATGATGCCTCGGTAAAAAAGAAATTAGAACTGTTAAAGGAGGAGATGGTGCGATGAATATAAGGATTAGTCCGGAGGAGATCAGTTCGGTTATAAAATCGCGGATTGAGTCATTTTCTAAAAGTTATGATCTGTCTCAGGTGGGACAGGTATTGGAGGTCGGAGACGGGATTGCCCGTATTTACGGGTTAGAAAATGCAATGTCCGGGGAGTTAGTCCATTTCCCAAAGCAGGATTTATATGGCATGGTCTTAAATTTGGAAGAAGAAAGTGTTGGAGTTTGTCTCTTTGGTGATGATAGTGAGGTGAAAGAGGGTGATGAGGTCAGATGTACAGGCAGGATTGCTGAGGTGCCGGTGGGTGATGCCCTGATTGGTAGGGTGGTCAATCCATTAGGTATCCCAATTGATGGAAAAGGAGAAATAAAGTGCGATAGGTTTCGTCCAGTTGAAAGGATTGCTCCAGGGGTGATTGAGCGCCAGCCTGTAAAGGAGCCACTTCAGACGGGTATAAAGGCAATTGATGCAATGATCCCAATCGGTAGGGGCCAGCGCGAATTAATTATTGGAGATAGACAGACAGGTAAGACAGCTATTGCATTAGACACCATAATTAATCAAAAGGGCAAGGGTGTTATCTGTGTGTATGTGGCTATTGGACAAAAGAATTCTACTATCGCAAGTGTAGTGAAGACGTTGGAACGTTTTGGCGCAATGGATTATACCATTGTAGTGGCTGCTGGGGCCAGTGAGCCTGCCCCTTTGCTTTATATTGCGCCTTATGCAGGTTGTGCTATGGCTGAAGAATTTCTGGAGACAGGAAGGCATGCATTGATTGTATATGACGATCTCACTAAGCATGCCCAGGCATACCGTGAGATGTCTTTGTTGTTAAGAAGACCTCCGGGTAGAGAGGCTTATCCTGGTGATGTCTTTTACGCCCATTCCCGTCTTTTAGAAAGGGCTTGTAAATATAGTGATGCCAAAGGCGGTGGCTCCTTAACTGCCCTACCGATTATTGAGACTCAGGCAGGAGATGTTACAACGTATATTCCGACCAATGTTATCTCTATCACGGATGGGCAGATTTATTTGGAAACAAACCTGTTTTATCAAGGCGTAAGGCCTGCAATAAATGTCGGATTGTCAGTCTCGCGAGTCGGTGGAAATGCCCAGGTCAAGGCGATGAAACAAGTGGCTGGGAGGCTTCGTTTGGATTTGGCCCAGTACAGAGAGATGGAGGCATTTGCTCAATTCGGCACGGAATTAGATAAGGCAACCATTGCTCAATTAGAGAGGGGTAAAAGGTTGGTTGAATTGCTAAAACAATCTCAGTTTCAACCATTATCTATGGCTGAAGAAGTGCTGTCTCTTTATGTTGGAGTTAATGGTTATCTTGATGATATACCTTTAGACAGGATTAAGAGGTTTGAAGAAGAGTGGCTTGCTGCCCTGCGCAGTGAATATAAGTACATTTTAGATGAGATAGAAAACAAAAAAGAAATTAGCGAAGAGTTAGATGAAAAGATAAAGAAGGCAATATCTGAGTTCAAGGCAAGGTTTAAGTGAGGTTATAGATGAATGTCAGACAGATTAAACAAAGGGCATTGGCGGTTGAGAAGACCAAGAAGATCGTTAAGGCAATGCAAGTTGTGGCCTTGACTCGTCTTAGAAGGTTGGAATCAGCCGCATTACACGGAAAGGTCTATTTTGAGAAGATGAAAATGTTGGTTGAGGAGGTAAGTCAAGATCTCGGGTCTATCTATCCTTTATTGCGGCCACGAAAAGAAAGACGAGTGATATGGGTAGCAGTAATAGGGAGTGATAAGGGATTATGTGGGAATTTTAATGCCAATATTTATCGGGGATTAGAGGCGTTTTTGGATAAAAATAAGGGGGTTGATGTAAAGGTTGTGGCATTGGGAAGAAAGATCGTGAGTTATCTTCGTCGTAAATATCCTGAGAGATTGAGGTTGGCATTGGATAGAATAGATGATAAAAAGGCCCTAAATCAGTTTTTAGATGAATTGCAACATTTAGTGGTAGAAGGGTTTGTAAAAGGTGAATTAGATGGCTTTTATATACTTTATAGTGAGTTTAAGGGGCATATCTTGGGTAATATCGCTGAGTTAGAGGTCTTGCCTTTGGGGAATGTTGAAGGACAAAGGGAAATTCGCCCTAACTTTTTGTTTGAGCCTGGGGAAGAAGAAGTAGTGTCAGTGGTGGTTAAAGAGTATGTGGCCTCTCAGGTTAACCAAACGTTGCTTGAATCTCGCGCAGCAGAGGAACTTTCTCGAATGATGGCAATGAAGTCGGCTACAGATGCCTCAGATAAGATGTTATCGGTATTGATGCTGTCTTATCATAAGGCAAGACAGGCTAATATTACTCGGGAGATTATTGAAATAATAAACGCGCAAGGGGCTTAGTGAAGGAGGAGAGTTATGGCTGGTACAGGTAGGATAAAGACGGTAATTGGGCCAGTGGTGACGGTTGAATTCAATCCACAGGAACTTCCTAACATATATAACGCCTTAGTGGTAAAGAGAGAAGGGCAGAAGGACCTTATATTGGAGGTTCTGCAGCATATTGGCGATAATGTAGTGAAGTGTATCGCAATGTCTTCCACTGACGGATTAAAAAGGAATATGGAGGTAATCGATACCGGTAATCCAATAAGTGTTCCAGTGGGAGAACATGCCTTAGGTAGGATATTTAATGTGGTGGGTGAAATAATTGATGGGGGTAATCCTCTCCCTCCAGATATCCCCCATTGGCCTATACACCGTGATCCACCCTCTATGGAAGATCAAAATACGGATTGGGAGATATTAGAAACGGGTATTAAAGTAATCGATCTACTGGCGCCTTATCCGAAAGGAGGGAAGGTTGGGTTATTTGGAGGCGCAGGAGTTGGGAAGACAGTGATAATAATGGAGTTGATTAGAAATATCGCAATTGAGCATGGTGGGGTTAGTGTATTTACTGGAGTTGGAGAACGAACCCGAGAGGGGAATGACCTGTGGCTGGAGATGAATAAGTCAAAGGTAATTAACAGGGCCAGTTTAGTATTTGGGCAGATGAATGAACCCCCAGGAGCAAGGTTTAGGGTAGCATTGGCTGGACTAACGATGGCAGAGTATTTTCGTGATGTTGAAAGAAAAGATGTGTTGTTATTTATCGACAATATATTTAGGTTTGTCCAGGCAGGTTCAGAGGTATCAGCCTTGTTGGGCAGACTCCCTTCGGCTGTAGGTTACCAACCAACTTTGTCGACGGACTTGGGACAATTGCAAGAGAGGATTACTTCTACTCGGAATGGTTCAATTACCAGTGTTCAGGCGGTTTATGTCCCAGCCGATGACCTTACAGATCCTGCTCCGGCCACTACCTTTGCCCACTTAGATGCTACTACGGTACTTTCTCGGCAGATTGCTGAGTTAGGTATATACCCAGCAGTAGATCCGTTGGATTCTACCTCTCGCGTTCTTACGCCTGAAGTAGTTGGTTGGGAACATTATCGTGTGGCGCGTGAGGTCCAGAGGATATTGCAAAGATATAAAGACCTGCGAGATATAATTGCAATACTGGGTATGGAAGAATTGAGCGATGAAGATAAATTGGTAGTAAGTCGTGCTCGAAAGATACAGAGGTTTTTGTCTCAACCGTTTTTTGTAGCTGAGGAGTTTACTGGGCGACCGGGTAAGTTTGTACGGGTTGAAGATACAGTGAGAGGATTTGCAGAGATTATAGAAGGTAAATACGATGACTTGCCTGAACAGGCTTTTTATATGGTAGGTACTATTGAGGAAGCGGTGGAGAAAGCCAAAACCCTTGTATAAGTTAGATCCTAATGGAGGGAAGTAAATAATGGCTAAAGCAAAGACTAATGGTAAGAGGGGGCCTAAGAAGCAGGTAAAGGCAGGGAGAATGAATAAGGAGGAAGAAAAAAAGAAAAAGGTAAGGAAGAGTAAAGGTGTAGTTGAAAATAAGAAATCAAAGGTAGGGAGAAAATCAACAAATGAAAAAACTTCTTCAATTGATAAAGCGAAAAGATTAACCTTGAATTCTAAGATCGCCAAAGGCAAAAAAAGATTAAAGGTTGCTTTTGTCTCGCCTGAGGCCTTGCCTTTAGTAAAGGTTGGAGGTTTGGCTGATGTGGTAGGTAGTCTTTCGGTTGCTTTATCCCGCTTAGGGGTAGAATCAATAGTTGTATTGCCGGAGTATAGGACAATTCGAGAAGGCAATTGGGAAATAAAAGATACGGGGATCAGAATAAGTTCTCCAGTGGGGCCTGACTGGTTGGAGGCGGGAATAGATTTGGTTGAAATTGGTCCAATTAAATATTACTTAGTTAGATATGATCCATTCTTTGATAGAGAAGGGATATATGGTGAGGGAGTAGATTACCCCGATAACTTAGAAAGATTTTCCTTTTTTTCTAAGGTAGTCCTTGAGTTGTTTAAACGAATAGGTTTTACTCCTGATATAATTCATTGTAATGATTGGCAGACGGGATTGATTCCTGTTTTCTTGCGGGCATTTTATGGATCCGATCCATTTTATTCTAAGACTAAGATTGTTTTTGGGCTCCATAACTTGGCCTATCAAGGGTTATTTCCAGTAGAGAAATTTTATTTATTAGGTTTAGATTGGGCCTATTTTACTTATCAAGGAGTAGAGTTTTATGGGAAGGTGAACTGTTTAAAAGCAGCGTTGATATATTCTGATGCGATAGTTGTTGTTAGCCCTCGTTATGCTCAAGAGATACAGACCCCTGAGTATGGTTGGGGGCTTGATGGGGTCCTTAGGTCCCAAAGGGATAAGTTGTATGGTATATTAAATGGCATAGATTATGATTATTGGAACCCTTGGACTGATGAGTTTATCTACGAAAAATTTGGTGTCCGTGGCGGCAGGGTATTTTTGAAAGGTAAACTCGTAAATAAGACTCGGTTATTAGAAGAAGAGTCTTTAGAAGTTGACCCGAAAGCTATGGTAA
>JAMOOT010000285.1 GCA_027065215.1 Candidatus Omnitrophota bacterium
GTGTTTTTGAGTGGAGGGGGAGGTAGGGCTCCAGGGTTAAAGGAGTATTTGGAAAAGTCGTTAGAGATACCGGTTGAGAATTGGGATGTATTAAGTAAATTTGAATTAGGTAAGGGTATCAATAAAGATACCATCTTAGTTAGAAAAGATATGATACATGCTTGTTTGGGAGCGGGGTTGCTGTAAAGGATGAAGGTAAAACTTAACCTATTGCCAGAGGAATTCCGGACCGTCAGATCGGCCAAACTTCCAGTTTGGCTTACTTTTAATTTCTTTAGTATACCTATCTTGTTTTTGGTTCTCAATTTGGTAGTTGATTTAGTACTCGGGATAATGGTGGTTTGGAAAGATGCTGATATCAAAATGATAACCAGTAAGGAAAAGACCTTGTATCCCCAGAGAGAGGAACAAAGGCGGTTGGAAAATATGTATCGAGAGTATAATTCATTGGTGGCAAAAGGTTCTCGTTGGGGAGAGGTGATGAATATAATAAGTGATTGTCTACCTCAGACAGGATGGTTTACTAAGTTTTATTTGGATACCAAAGTAGGAGAGTTGATAATAAAAGGCTCCTTTTATAGCAAAGAGGGAGGGAAAGGGCTTACAGGGAAGTTTATATCGTGCTTAAAAGGAGAAGATTTGCTTAACAAATTATTTAAGTCGATAGTCAGTAAGCAAATTATACAAAGAAAGATAGGGAAGACAGAAGTTCAGGATTTTTATTTGTTGTTTAAGATGAAAGAGAAGGGCAAGAAAAGATGAAAGAAATACCAATGGATGCACAAAAAGTGCTATTACTTTCAATATTACTTGGTGTCGTTATCACAGTTGTAAATGTTTTCTTGGTTGCGCTCCCGTTATGGAATGTTTATCAAGAAAAGTCTGCTAAATTCGAGAAGATAGCACGCCGATTAAAACAAAGCAAAGCGAGGGTAAGGGATGAAGATCTGTTGGTATATATTAAACAATTGAAAGAAAAAATTGCCAAAATAGAGGATCGTATTGTAGGAGATATAGATTTAACCTTTGTGATGGAAGATATAGCCTCTATTGCCAGGGATTCTGGGTTGGAATTAAAACAGATTCTGCCTAAGGAGGTAGTTCCTCTAAAGACGAGATCCCTTTCTGGATTGGCTTTTTCTCGCATCCTTTTCATTGGCTCAGGAGGGTATCACGAATTAGGAAAGTTTGTTGCAAGTCTTGAAAATAGTAAATATATATGTAAAATAGAATCCATCACTATAATACCTAATATGAGTGATTATCATCACAATGACGTAAAAGTGTTGATATCAGTATTGAGCAGAAAGGAGTGATGGATTATTCCTTCCATAATATTGGGGATATCCAAGGATGAGTTTTCTTCTCTTAAAAAGAAGTATAATCTGGTTCCGCTTTGGGTGGACTTGTCAACGGATATAATTACTCCTTTAGGTGCATTCCTCTCCCTTGCGGATAATCATCAGCCCTCTTATTTATTGGAGTCGGTTGAGAGAGAAGAGTCTATTGCCAGGTTTTCGTTTTTGGGGGTTGGTGCGTTAGAGAGTATTGTCATATCTGGAAGGGATCCTCGTGGTTGTTTAAATGAGGTGTTTCATAGGTATAGGGTTCCTCCTTTGGATGGTGTCTTTCCATTTGAGGGTGGGTTTGTAGGATACCTTTCCTATGACCTTGTTCGCTTTTTTGAACCGGTGGATGTAAAGGTGCAGGAAGACTATCCTGAGGCAATGTTTTTCTTACCTGAGATTCAGATCGCATTTGACCACAAGGAACAGAGAATGCGGGTGCTTCTTTGGATGAAGGCAGAGTATTCTGATTATGAGCAGGGAATGAATCGGTTGTATGAGATATTGGGGCGTATGGGTAGATCTTCTCAAAAGGAATTTTTTGATTATTCGGTGTTGGAGTCTGCTCGCCGAGAGGTGAGGGGCACACTTAAAGGGGTGAGTTCTAATTTTACTAAGAGGAGATTTTTGCAGGCAGTAGAGAGGGCGAAGCATCATATATATAATGGTGACGTAGTTCAGGTGGTCCTCTCTCAGAGGTTTGAGATGGAGGCTAAAGTGCATCCTTTCTTGGTTTATCGAATTCTTCGTTTGTTAAACCCCTCTCCCTATATGTTCTATCTTTCTTTTCCTAATCAGCGCTTGAGGTTGGTGGGATCCTCGCCCGAGATGTTGGTTCGGTTAAAGGATGGAGTTATTGAGACCCACCCTATAGCCGGGACTCGGCGCAGGGGAAGGAATAGGGAAGAGGATCTCATATTAGCAAAAGATCTGCTTTCTGATGAAAAGGAGCGGGCAGAGCATGTGATGTTGGTGGATCTGGGGAGGAACGATATTGGTAGGGTATCTGAACTTGGAACCGTTAGAGTAGAGGAATTTATGCACATAGAGAATTTTTCTCACGTTATGCATATTGTCTCTCGAGTGTCGGGGCGTTTAAAACCAGGGTTGTCGGCGTTAGATGTCCTTTCCTCTACTTTTCCTGCTGGAACGGTCTCTGGTGCTCCCAAGATTCGGGCAATGGAGATAATAAGTAATCTTGAACCAACCCCTCGAGGAATTTATGCAGGCGGGATTGGATATTTTGACTTCTCTGGTAATATGGATATCTGTATTGCCATAAGGACGATTCTGTTTTATAATAATAAATCTTTTGTCCAGGCTGGTGCAGGGATAGTAGCCGATTCTGTGTCGGAATTGGAGTACAAAGAGACTTTAAACAAGGCAAGGGCTCAGATTTTAGCAATTAGGTTGGCAGAGAAGATAGGAGGTAGAGGGATATATGGTAAGGATAAGATTGCGAAAGCCAGGTAAACCGGTAAAGCATCGCTATCACTTTCATGTGGTTGCTTGTGATGCCCGTGAGGGAAGGGAAGGAAGGGTCTTGGAGGTCTTAGGTTATTATGATCCTTCAAAGAATCCTGAATTTTATGAATTGAAGTTGGACAGGATTGAAGATTGGATAAGGAAGGGTGCTCAACCTACAGATACTGTGAAGAGCCTCATAAAAAAGGCCAGAAAAAGACTGGCCAATTCGGCTCAGTGATTTTATCTATCGTATCCTATACCCCACGGTTTGTGGGTATAATTGAGGAAGGCATAAGATGTTCATTGACATATTCACTCTTTTCCCCATTATGTTTGATGGGGTGATGCGGGTATCTATGTGGCAGAAGGCCCAAAAGATAGGTGCTGTTAGGATAAATCTATGGGATATAAGAGATTTTTCCCGTAGTAAACAATATAAAATAGATGCCCCGCCGTTTGGTGGTGGCCCAGGGATGGTTATACGGATTGAACCCCTAATTGCTGGAGTAGAGCAGGTAAAGTCAGATTCTTCTTGGGTTATTTATCTTTCGGCCTCTGGTAGACGATTTGATCAAGAAAAGGCCGAGGAGTTGGCCAGTAAAGAACATCTTGTTCTTATATGCGGGCATTATGAAGGGATAGATCAGCGTATTATAGATTTAGTGGTTGATGAAGAATTGTCTGTTGGAGATTATATCCTAACTGGTGGAGAGGTCCCAGCAATGGTAGTAGTTGATACAATAATACGGTTGTTGCCGGGTGTATTGGGTGATAGCGAGAGTTTATCGGAGGAGAGTTTTTCGAATGGATTGTTAGAGTATCCTCATTATACAAGGCCAGAGAGATTTAGGAATCGCTGTGTTCCTGATGTCCTATTGAGTGGAAATCACAATGCTATAAAGGAATGGCGGATGGAAAAGGCTATGGAAAGGACTAAGTTGATGCGGCCAGATTTGTTGAAAAACAGGAGGAAAGGATATGGTAACGGTTGATTACATTAGGGAACTCGAGAAACAACAAATAAAAGAGAACATACCAGACTTTCGTCCCGGAGATACTATTGTGGTTGGATATCGCATTACTGAGGGCGATAAGACTCGTGTCCAGAACATCGAGGGTTTGGTTATAGCCCGACAGGGAGGTTCTGTGAGAGAGACGGTTACGATTCGTAGGATATCGCATGGAGAAGGAGTAGAGATTACCTTCCCTATTCATTCTCCAAAT
The DNA here is from genome assembly GCA_027065215.1 of Candidatus Omnitrophota bacterium. Classification (GTDB taxonomy): domain Bacteria; phylum Omnitrophota; class Gorgyraeia; order S143-82; family S143-82; genus S143-82. The sequence continues at coordinate 4,038 of JAMOOT010000285.1, forward strand.
GTGGAGTACATCAAGGTAAAGAGACGGGGTAAGGTGCGACGGGCCAAACTTTATTATATACGAGAGAAGATCGGTAAAGCGGCAAAGATAAAGGAAAGGCAAGAGTAGCCCTTAGAATGGGCCGATGGTTTTGTAAGGCCATTATTTCCTTTTACCTTTTCTTATTGAGTGTTATGGTGTTTTGCCCAACCCCTGGGTTGGGCCTTTCTTTTTTGTGGGCTGGCCCGGTGATATTCTCAGTTCCTTCTGGCATAATCTATTCTCCTATTATTAAAACGGATTATCATTCCTTATTATTATATCGGCCTATCTTGTTGGTTAAGACCAAATTGGGGCCTTATTTGCCTTATCAAAGCGAGAAAGATTGGGTCAGCATCTCCATTGCTCCAGTTAAGTTTCTCGAGTCATTTCGCTTTCGTCTGATAGGGAATTATCGTTTTCCATTATCGGGTGGAAATTCTCTTTTGGTATATTCTAAAAGTAATGTGGATGTGCTGTCCGGCCTACCTGATTTTGATAGTGCATTCGTAAAGGCCTCGTTTGTGTTTTCTAATCTGAGGGATCAAGAAAACCATTTGCTTGATGTTGATCTATCAGGCCAGATAGATTTAGATCTGAAGGCAAAAGTGGGTGTTTTATTAAAACATCCTTTTTACAATAGTTATGGTATTGGCTTTAGGAGATGTCAAGGTTTGGTCCTACTCCCTCAAGGCAGATTCCATCTTTTTGAAGGCCAGATGCAAGTGATATCGGGGCATTGGATGGACTTCCTTTGCACGGATAAGGGATGTAAGATCACAGGTTCTGTGGATAGGTCTGATCTGGAAATCAAAATAGATGGAGTTAGTTTTAACCTGGATAGGTTTGAAGTGCGCAAGTTGAAGGGGAGGGCTACGGTTAAGGTTGCTGAGATGTTGTCAATGGATGGGGCGGTGGAGTTGAAAGGAAAAGATTGGATTGTTAAAGACTTGAATGGTATGTGGCGGAATGGTGATGTAGAGATACAGATAGAAGGAGGGAATATAAATCTTACTACTGGAGATGGCTGGTTAGATGTTAGAGCGGATGTAGAGGTGAAGGATGTGGGCAGGTTTAGATTCAAGGGAAAGGTGGGCATAAAAGGGTATCGGGTAGAAGGAGTGTTAGGGCCAGTTAGGAGGAGAAATGAGGAGGTTAGTTTATCTTGGAAGGGGGGAAGGGTAAATATAATGCTTGTTTCTTGGAGGCAATTTGGGGTAATCCCTGTAGAATTAAAACAAGTTATGGAGGTGGGAAGAGAGGGATTGAGGCCCATTAAAAAGAAATTGCGTTTTCTTTCTCCAGCGGTGAGTGTAGATGGTAAGGTTCTGTGGGTAGGAGGAGAAAAGATTACCAATTGGCATAAGGAAGTTAATTCGCTTTCTGATTGGAGAATCTTGATTGAAAAAGGACAGTGGCCACTGGAATATCTGGGGCGAGTTTTATTTGATAGGTTCACGCTTTTCCCTCATAAAGGAGAGATTCACGCCTTTTTCAAGGGGAATTGGAGGCCATTTTCTGAAGTCTCTTTACCTGTTGAGGGAGACGCGGTTTTATCTTTATATGGATTGTCCAGCCTGCGATTGTTTGCTCCTAATCTGGAGTTGCATGTCTCGTTTGAGAGGGGATTGCCAAAGACAATAACAGGTTGGGTGAAGTTAAAACACACTGTGCTGGAACGGGTTTTTTTTGACCGACAGGTTCAAGACGATGAGGATGTTAAAGTTACGGTCGAGTTAGGAAAGGATGGAATATACTTTATCTCTTGTGATGGAAAGTGGAAGATAAAAGTTTCTGATAAAGGAGTTCTTGCGACCTCTTTGGATTGGGTAAGGGAGAGAGGAAGCAAGGATATAATGCTTTTTGGCAAGAGAGAAAGGATAGAATTTTCACAAGAATGTTTCTTGCTTCGCAGGTCAATTCAAGGGGTTCGTGAAGTGAAGGCGTATGGGTTGAGTTGGTTAAGGGGCCCGGGTTGGGAGTTGATTTCGGATTTAGGCCGAAACTTTCGATTGGACATAGGTTTTTGGCAGGCAGAGATAGCAAAGTTTGATTGGGCAAGAGAGTCTGGGATGGTCTTGGCTATTCCTAAGGCGGATGGGATATGTATTATGTGGCCCTTTTTCGTAAATAGTTTGTCCCAGATAAAGAAGACAGAGATTTACCGTCAGGATCCAAGTGGGAAATGGAAGAAAATAGCCGTGATAAGGCCTGATTTGGATTGGTTAAGAGAACATCCGAGCCTTTTTCGCCCCCTTAACTATTGGGAAAAGTTGGCCCTGTACCTTAGGTTACTGCAGGATAACACGCTTGCCCAGCGTTTAGGTATAGGTTATCTTGATGTGAGTTTAGACCGCGATAGGATGTACAGATACAAGGTGAAGGTGTACACAGAGATTGGAGAAGCCCAGTTTGAATCTCCTTCTTTCCTCTCTTGCCACGTAAGTGGCACTTCTTCTGTTGGGCTTTATAGGGCAAATTTTGATGGATGGGGTCTTGTGGGGTGGAAATCAGATATAGAAGGATGTATGCCTGTGCGGGTTGGTAAAAAGACCATTATCTGGGCTGGGAGTTCAGATATGTGTATGGTGGCCTGCAAAGGCGGATGTGGACAGATTAGGTTTTTAGGTAAGAGATTGGGCAGGTATTTGCAAAAGGACTGGAGTCCTGAGTTCTTGGTAAAGTTGGAAAAGGAAAAAAGGGGATGGACAAATAATCAAAGGGAAAAATTCAAGTCTTCTCCGAATGTGCATACCCACATCTCTTTTGTTTGGAAAGGGACAAAATTGGTAGGTAAGTGGGAAGCGAACTCTGCTGATGGATTTTTGTTGTTTAAGAGAGTAGGAAGGGGAATGTGGGGCCCTGTTGGACGGTTCAATAACCGAGGAGATGTGGTTCTCGAAGAGAATGAGACTAAAAAGAACTTGTATTATCGCTTGATTTGGTTACATGGAATCAGAGGGTTAAAGGATGAAACGATTAGAGCGTTTAGGTAGATTTCAATTGCTTAAAACTGATTGCATTTGATGATATAATGAAAAACTAATATATTAGCCATAACTGAGGATTTGTTAGTAAAGGAGGTTGTGATGGGGGAATGGATTGGTATAGGTAGAAGGGCGAGGCGTTGTTATGGGTTTGATGAAGTAGCCCTGGTTCCTGGTGAGGTAACGATAAACCCGGAG
>JAMOOT010000286.1 GCA_027065215.1 Candidatus Omnitrophota bacterium
AAGAATACCACAATTTTATATCATTTATCTCCAAAGTTTTTTAAGGAGGCAGAGAAAGTGAAATGGATGAAAAACTTAAAGGAGTATGTCTCACCTTCTTTCGTGGTAGAAAGGGATGACTATAGATGTATTAGGTGCAAGGCTTGTGTTGAGCAGTGTTCATTTGGAGCAACATTTTACGATGAAGACGAAGATAAGGTTTGGAACTGGAATGCCAAGTGTGTGGGTTGTAATAGATGTGTTGCAATATGTCCTACAGAAGCCATAACAGTTAAAAGGGCTGATCCTATATACAGGTATAATCACAACTGGAATACCCATATAGATGGTCTGAAAAAAAGGGCTATTTTTGGTGGAACGCCAGTTGTATCAATGGGAAATGATAAACCGTATCCTATCTATTGGGATCATATGCTTCTTAATGCTTCTCAGGTTACAAATCCTTCTATTGACCCTTTAAGGGAACCGATGGAATTAAAGACATTCTTGGGAAGAAAACCTGCTAAGGTTGAAGTTAGCGACAGCGGGTTAAAAACTCGGCTTGCTCCACAGCTTGAGCTTGAAATACCTATTATGTTTGCTGCTATGAGTTATGGAGCGCTAAGTTATAATGTTATCGAATCATTAGGAAGGGCAGCCCAATACATGGGCACATATTACAACTCAGGCGAAGGTGGATTAAATAAAGACCATTATAAGTTTAAGGGAAACATAATCGTTCAGGTTGCTTCTGGTAGATTTGGTGTTCATAAGGATTATTTGGATGTCGGAAGCGCTATAGAGATTAAGATAGGTCAGGGTGCAAAGCCCGGTATTGGTGGCCATCTACCTGGCGAGAAGGTTTCTGAGACGATTTCTGAGACAAGAATGATGCCTAAGGGTTCGGATGCTTTATCACCTGCTCCACATCACGATGTCTATTCAATTGAAGATTTAAGGCAGCTTATATACGCTTTAAAGGAGGCAACAGAATACAAAAAACCAGTTGCTGTGAAGATTGCGGCTGTTCATAATGTTGCAGCTATTGCAAGCGGCGTAGCAAGGGCAGGCGCAGATATAGTTGTTATTGATGGATTCAAGGGTGGAACAGGTGCATCGCCACAGGTTATTAGAGATAACATTGGTTTGCCACTTGAAGTTGCTTTAGCTGTTGTTGATGAGAGATTGCGATCAGAAGGTATCAGACAGGATGTCTCGATTGTTGCAAGTGGCGGTATAAGAAACTCAATGGATGTGGTAAAAGCTATAGCGCTTGGTGCGGATGCCGTTTATATAGGAACAGCAGCACTAATTGCTATAG
>JAMOOT010000287.1 GCA_027065215.1 Candidatus Omnitrophota bacterium
CGCAGTTGTGCCGTAATTTAAGTCTTCAAGGCGAACCCGTTTAACCTCAAACCAAGAGTCGCCATCTTTTACTTTAACTGCCTTAACGTTTGTAATGTTATCCGCTAATGTGATTTCTTCTTTGTCTTTTTCCAAATTTGTAGTCCAAACGGTAAAAATTTTATCGTGATACAAAAAAGCAGGTATCCGCCTTAATACCTGCTTCAACCCTACAAGCAATTTCTCTTTAAACTTAGTAGAGCTATCCCCTACTAATACTGCAACCTCATCTATCAGATTTTCAGCCGTTACTGCCATCTATTTTGTCCCCCTTCTTATCGCTTACTTGTTGAGCCCCAAGTGTCTCTGCCTCAACTACTTTCAGCCCTTTCGGACCATACTTCTTAATTAAAAATCTCTCCACCTGTGCAGGATCGCAATTACGCCAAATTGTAGGGATGTCTTTTCTATAAATAACTCCGTCTTTGGCAACGTAACGTATGTGGTTAAACATTACAACGATGTCTTTTATTTTCTTAGCCATCTTGTCTCCTCCTTAAAAGTAAAAATACTTCCTCCCTTTGACCTTATGGCGATACGTATGTATCGCTTCATCTGTAACTATACTCTCAACCTCTCGCCTTGCGTCCTGATTTTTCTTCTCTTTTTGCGAAAGATAGAACTTGGTCACTTCCTTCGCAACATCCTTTTTGAAGTCTTCTCGTCTATCTCTCGTCCACATATTTTCTCCTTTTATAGTTTCAGAGGGAGGGGATTGCCCCCTCCCTCAAAACTTATACAGTCTTGTTCTTGATGGCAAAGTTCTTCAAGAAGTTCTTACAAAGCACGTTGAAGTAATACTTAGCGTGACACTCCCACGCTGCGAGATACCGACCATCTGAATCTACCTGCTGCTTAAACACACTGTTGGGACCAGTATTGCCCGGGAACCAATCAAACGGATTGGATGCCTCACCCAAGGTAAACGCCTCAGGAGATATACCATACACGGTCCCCGCAGGTATGTCAGGATCAACACTTACTTTTGCTGCACCACCCATAAAGGAGACGCCCTCAGGATTATACCCTGCAGTTATTCTGCTTACCTCTTTAGTCGGGTCAAGACGATAATTATTGATGTTAACCAGTGTTGCAACATAAGCATCAAACATATCCTGACTCATCAATATTACCTTAACGCTTCCACCGTATGCTCTGGCCATGGTGTAGAGACGAGTCATTGTATCAACCTCAAAGGAAGACCAAGTTTCCTCATCGTCGTCAACCCAAGAGTTGACGGCATAAACAGATGTTCTATCT
>JAMOOT010000288.1 GCA_027065215.1 Candidatus Omnitrophota bacterium
AGTATTTCTTATGCGGGCGTATATAAAGAGGGCAATGCAGGGCAAGATTAAGGAATCGGCTGATCAGATCGGACAGGCCTGGGATTATTCTGATGCAGATCCTTCTACAACTGTTTACTACAGCAACTATGTTGTAGACAGTACTACCACAGAGACACAGGATATCCATGGGGCAAGTATGGTGAATTATGACTCTTTCTATCAGGAACGTCACGAATATATAAACGCGGTAAAACTCAATGATTATCAAAATGTTTCATATGGAGTGTGGTAATGTGCTATCTTAAAGCACAGGCACAATTAGAATATGCCCTGTTGATAGGTGCGATTGTTGCAGCAATGATAGCGGTTATCTACGCCAGGAAGGCAGATTTTGCTCGCCTTCCGAATGCTATCTCTACTGTAGGAAATTTAAACAATATTACGGGCGAGATAACAGAGACTGATTAGATAACGGGAGATAGCGGGAGAAGATGTGAATCCTATAGAGGATATTATAGACCAGAGATATGGGCAGAATTTCAGTGAATATGTCTTGTTAATAGTTGCCTTTACTGCGGCGTTATTTGCGATGCAGACCTATGTGCGAAGAGGCGTTCAGGCAAAACTCAGGGATATTATGGTGAGTTCCAATTTTACTGGGGCCCCTCATCCAGTGCAAGACCAAGCCAGTGGAGTAAATATGTATGTCAATACCATTTCGAATGTCGAGCAGACCAGGTCAGCGAATTTCGTCTGGGTTAATAATGGGTTTAAATATATTGAGGAGACCAAAACAATTACAGATGAAAAGGAGGAATAAAGGGCAATCCTTTTCCGAGACGGCATTGCTCTTTATGATAGTGGTTGCAGCGATCTTTCTTATGGCAAGGTATGTGAAGAGGGCCAGTGAAGGGCGAATTTATTCTTTGATAGAAAGTGGACTGGGAACAGGGCTTTATAATGAAAATGCTACGATCACATCTGTTAGGGAGGTAAATAAGACGATAAACACGGTCTATGAGACAGTAAATAACGAGACAGTAGTGAACCAACAGGTTAGCACAAAAGAGAGCCAACATGTTATCTTTGAAAGCGGCCTTTAAAAGAACAAAAGAGGCTCAGGCTCTTCTTGAATTGACTATATGGGGAGCATTAATGCTGATGGTCTCCTCAATGATAGTTTCTTACATTATGTATTTTATCTATCAACAGGACCTAATGATTAGAAATTTTCGAAGTGCGGTCAAGTTTGCTGCAGGTAAAGGCCGAACAGGTGGAATGGTCTATCAAGTTATGGTTGAACATAGAAGGATCCCTGCAATAGGTCCAAGTTTTATTCCTGGGTACCGAGAGATACAAAATGTAGTGGGAGTAATTTGGTCTTGGAATATTATGTGGAAAGAATCCAAACAGGATCCAGATCAAGCCGCAACAATAGTTAGGTATATAGTAGATGGGAAAAACGTGTCTAAACAAATTCCCAAAAATCCAAATGCCAATAATCTTCTGCCTGACTCGTTAAAAAACAAGGATCGTGATTTTTTGGTAATAGATGCCTCACCTGATGAATATATATTGTCTAAGAAGGATGGTGTGTTGAATTTGTTAGATGGTTATGTGAGATATCACTACCCGGATACATACAATATGGTAACGGATTTGTTTGATGAGTTTGATATAAGTTCTGGTGAGGGTGCAGATAATAAATCCTACTTAGAGATGTCAGATGAAGAAAGGGCAGATTATTTGAATAAAATACAAGATGCGATTGATAATTTAGAAATGATAAAATCAGATATTGAAGACGAAAAGGATGATGCAGCTGCACCTTCAATTTGGGAGGGAAGGGAAAAATCTGTGAATGACGCAATATCAAAACTATCAGGACTTCACGATTATCTCGCAAATGAGAAATGGCGTGGGGATGTGGAGTCTGTTGGAGATCTATTGGGCAAGAAGACCTTGGTTCAAGACCAACGGGTGGAGACCATCCAAGTGGGGCCAAGTCAAAAAAAGGTAGATATAACAGGTAACTATACGGTAATCCATGAATCTGAAATTACATCAGGTAATGTAGAGATAACCTGGCAGGCTGATAATGAGAGTATTGAGGAAAATTAAAAGGAAAGGTCAGATTGCCTTGGAGGCCATTATAGCCGTAACCATAATGGTTATGTTTGTGGCCTTTATGGCCCAGTTTATAGGATGGGAGGTTTATGATATGAACAAAAGAACCAATGCATATAAAAACGCCAGGGATAACAAGATCTATGGCGATCAATTAGGATCTATATCAGTTAACGTATATTCAGGATCCTCATTTTATGCTTTTTATAAAAATGAAAGGTAGTTAGCAAGATGATAAAGGGTAAGCAGTGGAAACTTATAAGGAAAAACCTTAACAAGGCAGGACAGGTAGCCAGCCTTATACTTCTTTCTATTGCGGTATTGTTTTTTTTAGGTTCAGCAGGTATCTTTTTCGCCCAGAAAAAAATGTTACAGACCAAGGCTATGATAGCCGCTGATGCAGGAGGGATGTATCTAAATTCCCAGATAGGCAGTTATGCCCACTATCTTTCTTGCAAGTATATTGGGTGTAGGTGTCACAAAAGCAAAAAACGGTGGGCAATGCTTGCGATTATTCCTCTAATGATAGCGGCTATAGTTGCGGCAGCAACGGGGCACGGAGAATTCGCTATTGCACTTGCCACCACAGCAATGTCCTTAGGAGTTAGTGATGAGATACAGGTTGAGCAAGGAGTTAAGGCTCTTAATAAGATGTTCAAACAGTTGGCTGCTACGAATGTTAAGGAATACTACAAGTGGAGTACCATTTACTATGTCTCCCAGATGTTAGTAGACCCCGGAGCTATGGCTGGATTGTTAGAGGACATCAAGAACAAGTCCGAGTCAGAGAATGCAGGCAAAAGTTCAGATGGTCTTTATAATCTTGCTGACGCCATAGCGGATGAATTATTGGATGCCTATGATGATACTTTGGGATCTCTTACCACTACCGTTACTGTCTCCTATGGAGACAAGACTATTTATACAGAAGTTAATTCTATACCCTCCATCTTGTCTGCTATAGATGAATGGGATTCCTTGGTTGGAGGCAGGGTGGTGGATCCTTCTTTCTATACAGAATCAGACCCAGATTTGGGGTATAATTATACAATATCCAGCACTGATTATGTTAGGTACGTACTCTTTCAAAATCCCTATCCTGATGGGAGTGGTGATGACCTTAGTTTAAGTGGGCTTATGTTTGATCTTCGTCTAGATTATATAGATGGGATAGATGCCTTGCTTTCGATAAGGGATTTTGAAGTATGTGATCCTAATGAAGAGGATTGTTCTGACGAGGATACTTACTCTGTAGAACTCAATAAGGCCAAAGACGCCCTGCAGGCAATGAAGGATAACATCAATAGATATGACTTGGATTCTTATGGCCCGTTGAGAGTAGTATCCTATTGTTGGGCGGATGATTTTGATTGCATACAATATGACGGAGATCCTTATAGTACATTACAGTATATTTCCAGTAGTTCCTCTCATAGTTCATATTATCTGGATTCCCCAAAGATGTCGAGAGGTGATTATCAAAATTTGAAGGATGATTTGATGGGCCAGATAGATAGCCTCATTCAGGCAATAGACTCGTTTTTAGCCAGAGTAGATTCGATATTTAACAAATACAAAGACGAATTGGATTATTGGTTTGGCCCTGTTAATTACGATTACGAATATACTTGGACGGATTCCTTAGGGAGGCATCATCGTTTAAATGTGGGGGTAGAATTTAAATTGCCAAAGATAAAAGTCAAAAAGAAGTTGTTTAAGGTCAAAATTAAACTCAAGAGGTGCAAGCAGACTATGCACGTTATGGCCTGCAGAAATAATTTTTGTTACCATTCCACTGTTCATTATAATGCCCATGGCGGGGATGGGCCTACTACTTCTCATTGGTGGATAGACGGGTATTAGTAATGGATACAATGAAACAAACAGATGGTTTTAGTATAATAGAGTACATCGTCCTTACTTCAGCGGTGATATTGGGGTTAGTTGCAGTTATGGCCTTGTTTGAGTCGGCCCTGAAGAAGAAGCAATACGATAGTATCTCTTCTTTGTTTGGGCCAGGATTTTCTACCAATGCCACTTATACTTCTCAGTAGGAGATTATAATGTAATGAAAGGGGGATAGATGGACTGGTTTGGTGTTATCGTTGTCTTGATCGTAGGCGGATCTGTGGCAGCAATAACCCTCTTACTAAGCCCGCTATTTAGCAAGAGGTATAGTGATTTCCAGGAAAAGCAGGTCAAGAAGGTAGAACTTGCCTTGGATGAACTCCTTCTCCCTATTCCTCGCAACAAATTAAATCTTTTGTATATCATCTCTATGTTAGCAAGTGGAATAGTGCTTTATCTAATTACTACGAGCCTCTTTTTGGCCCTACTTGGTTTTTTGTTGGGTAGTGTTATTCCTATGATGATAATTCGAATCTTGGAAGAGAATCGAAGGAAAAAATTTTTGGATCAATTAGTGGATACATTAGGGCTTTTATCTTCTTCCTTAAAGGCTGGCCTGACCTTGCCTCAGGCATTCGAGGTTATAGTGGAGGAGATGTCCTCGCCAACGAAGGAAGAGTTCGCCTTAATCTTACATCAAATGAAGATGGGGATTCCTTTGGAGGAGGCATTAACCCGCTTAAGAAGGAGGATAAGAGATGATGATGTAGATATAGTCGTTATATCCGTTCTGGTAGCAAGGGATACAGGGGGAAATGTTACAGAAGTGTTTTCCAATCTCTCCAAGATGATAAGGGAGAAGAAAAAGTTAATGCGAAGGGTTCAGGTCCTTACTGTGCAAGGCAGGTTGCAGGCGATGATAATATCTGCTATGCCCTTTTTCTTTGTTCCCTTTGTCCTTTCTCAGGATCCGCATCATTTTGATATGTTTTTTCAGGACCAAGTAGGGCAATTTTTGTTAGTTTACGCCATAATTTCTCAACTTTTGGGTCTGTTTTTCGTGAAAAAATTGGGTAAAATAGAGGTGTAGTGATGGAATTTATCTTAGCCTTAAGTATTGCTGCCTTTGTTGGAGGAGTGGTATATGCCTATCTTTATATGAGGCAGAGGGATACAGAACTCCAGCGGAGGTTTAAGAAGTGGTCGGAAGATGTTGTCAATTATCCAGTAAAGGGCCGCGATAATCTCAAGGTTATATTATACGCAATAAGGCCGATAAGTGCGTTAAACGACCTATTGCCCCTTGCCTTTGTAAAGAGGGCAATAAGCAGGCGATTAATTACAGCCAATCTTCCAATAACCGTCAATGAGTTTCTTGCCCTGAAAGAATTAAGTGCAGTTGCATTTGTATTGTCTTACTTTTTGATATTTACGAAGTGGCCGGGGATTGAATTGATAGGGATTTTATTATTGGTAGGCTTTTTCTTCCCGGATATGCTCCTCAACGACAGAATAAGGAAACGAAAGGCCGAGATCTCGCGCGAACTCCCCAACGTCATCGATTTGCTTACTCTGTGCGTAGAGGCAGGGATGGATTTTATGCTGGCGGTAAGGCGGGTTGTAAGCGATTACAAACCCTGTGCCGTAACAGAAGAATTGGCCTATGTCTTACGCCAGATTCAGATGGGGCGCTCAAGATCCGAGGCATTGAAACACTTTGCCTGGCGAGTTGATATGCCAGAAGTCTCCTCTTTTGTAAGGTCCTTAATCCAAGGAGACAGGATGGGGACCCCTATTGGGGAGATATTGCGAGTGCAGGCAGAAGAGATGCGATTGTATCGCATAATGAAGGCCGAAGAGGCTGGGATGAAGGCCCCGATAAAGATGCTTCTGCCCTTGCTTTTTTTCATAATGCCTGTTATACTTATAGTGGTAGCAGGGCCGATATTGCTGAAGTTTATTCGAGGAGGAATCTTCAGCGGGTTCTAAAAATAAGCCCGTAAGAGTAAACAAGGTGAAAAATGGGTAAAAAAGTTTGGTTTGCCCAATTTTTAGCAGTTTTTACAAGTCTTTTATTTATCTTTGAAAATATCTCATGGGCATATAGTTACGACCCAAATTTATTCGCAAACCTTCGTCGATTAAGGCAACTCCAATCCGATATCCTTGCCTATTCCTCTACCGTCCTGCCCAGCCCATTGACTCGGCAGGAGGCCTATCACCTTGCCTTATTTGCCCGTCGGGCAGGGAAAGATAAGGCATACGCCCTCCTATTGGAGATGCAACTTCAGAAAGCCCTTACCCCGCAGGATCAGTGGAGCTATCTAATAAACTGCGGAGACAATGCCCTTGCTGCCTATCTGTCACTAATTGGGATCAAACCCTCTCTTGGAAGGTCAGCCGTGTATGGTTCAGCAATCGACCTTATTTTGGGCTCAAGATTGGGGGATAGGCGACAGGTAAGCTTATATGCCCTTTCCCTGATATCTGCCTATTATGGCAAACCAATGGTTCCAGTTAGGGTCTTGAGCATTAAAGAACTTGCAGGTTATGGCCCAACTGTAGCGCACCTCCGCCTCTCAAAGGGAATTGGCCATTATGTTTTAGTCCTCTCTATTGGGAAAAAGAACCTATTCTACTACGACAAAGGCCAACTCAAGATCGCGGGCATTAAGTCCTTTGACCGAGTTTTCTCTGGATATGCCTTAGTCTCAAGTCAATCCAGTCTGTCCGATAAGATAATCTCGGTAGAAGAGGCGAAGACTGTCTTAGGTTCCCGCCTCAGGGAAGGCCCAGAAGATGCGATAGATACCGACGACCTCCTGCCCGGAATGAGTTTAGGAGATGTAGCCTTGAGCGTTGGTATGACGGTGGTAAGCGCAGGGATTGCGCAAGGCATTTCCTCTCTTGCTAATGCTCCAATTTCTTTCACAGATTCCCTTGTTGCCGCCAATGTAGGCAATATAGTTTCAACCTTAGCCGTGGAAAAATGGGGTATGAGCCCAGTTGCTGGGCAGATATTAGGTTCGATCGCGTCTGCTGGGACCTTAGGGGCAATGAATCCTTCTGCGGCCTCTCATATGTGGGGGCCAAGGATAGGCAATTGGGTCGGCAGCTCCGCCTTGAGAGGTATGGCCGTCGGCGCGTTAAACGGCACGATAATAGGCGGTGCCAGTGCCTTAGTTGATCAT
>JAMOOT010000289.1 GCA_027065215.1 Candidatus Omnitrophota bacterium
TTAAACAACTATTAATTTGTCCACATCGTTACACTGAGTCATATCTAAATCTAGGAATAAATTTGTACCATCAAAAGCAAGAGCCCTTGCCCAGTCCCACTTATTGATACGTTGTTCACTTTGCCAGAGTTCAGTCATAGTATATCCCCCTTCTCCGTCAGGGCATATTTTAACTATGCGGCCATATTCTGAAGTACTATCCCAGGAAGAGTAAGTGTTCATGGATACGTAAATATTCCCCTCAGAATCAGCCAGCACATCATTAGGTCCCCAATTTGTAGTCTGACCAGTAATATCTGTTGTTCCTAAAGAAATAACAACATCTGCATCATCCCAGGTAATAGGAGCCCCTATGGCATTTTCAACCTTATCTTTTGACCACATACCAAGACGGCATGGTTCAATATGCATGGATGGAGAAAAACCCAATACATATTCACCGCTCCAAATATTACCATGAGGGTCAAATGCAAATCCCGAAGAGTTTCCACCAATATTTATAATAGGTATAACTGTATTGTAATTTTCAGTATCCACCAAAAAGATTTTATGCCCCCCACTCATCCCTTCAGCACCGCAAATAAAAATTTTCCCATCAGGAGATTGCTTTACATCCCAAGTATAATCTCTTTGAATCTGGCATAGAGCAGTAGGCACAGGATATGATGAAAGGGTTTCATCCCACGGAATTAAATAGAACCCAGCATTTTCAGCACCTGTATAGCTAAACCAAATTTTATCCTTAATTTTTCTTACACATTGTGGCCATCCACCAGGAGAAACCTTATAAGCTGTTTTAACACGATTCCCTTCATAATCAAAGATAACAATTTCCAAAGTTTGATAATCATCATGCATATGTTGATGTAAAAGCACACACCCTGGAACACCTACTGCGCCCAATCCTGCTGAATATCCTATAACACCACTTTCCTGAGAATCAGGAGGTTCAAATACAGTATCCTCTGCAGGAGGACAAACCACCTTAGATTTTTTTATATATTCAATCACAAACCCAGGATCTGCCAAATTCGGTTTTGCAGATCCTCCTGGAGGGGGTGGTGGAGAAGGTGGTCTCTCATTAGTAGAAGGTCCGCCATTAGAAAGTCCGCCGGGGCACCAGTACAACCATTCCATGACCCGGCGATACCGGATCTGGACTTCGCTATGTAAATGATGATTATACTCTATTTTTATGTCTTTCATTCTTCTTTAACTATGGTATTTGTTTGTACCTGAACCTCATTTTTTGCTTCAATCATATTTTGTCTCTCAAGACCAATTT
>JAMOOT010000290.1 GCA_027065215.1 Candidatus Omnitrophota bacterium
CCTCTATCCCTAATTTAACGGCCTCTTTGGCCGTACGGTAAAGTCGAAGATACCAACAACGGGCACAACGTGAAGGAAAAGATCGATATGTAAAGATACCTCGATAAAAATCTTCTGGCATAGACCAAATCGATACCAACTCGATACCATTGTTCTCACAGTATTGTTTTAAACAGATATAACGATTCATCTTTTCACTATAAGGGAATATATTGGGATTGTACCAAAACGAGATCACATCAAATCCCTGCTCTGACAACACCTTATAAGGGTACAATAAACATGGTGCGCAACAGGTATGGAGCAATATCCTTTTCCCCATCTCTACCCTATTACCTTCTATTAGTGCCAAGATCTTGTATCAAACTCCTATTCACTAACGTCCTCAAATAAACCGGCAAAATGTTTAATTGTACGGCGATATTCATTCCATTGACCTATGTCAAACCACTTATCTTCTTCTATAGGGAATACACCTACTGGCAAATCACGGGAACGAAATTCCTCTATCAAATCAACCATACTATATTCCTCATTTCCTGACAGAAAACTCAATGCCTCTGGCTCCATAACATAGAATCCAGTATTCACCAACATCTTATAAGAGGGCTTCTCCCTAATCTCTAATAACCTCCCATCTTCTGAAACCTCCATCACTCCATAAGGTACAATCATCTTTTTCTGGGAGACCACAATTGTAAGTATATTTTGATTCTTCCGATGATAATCCAGTATTCGGGTATAGTCTTCATCTATCAATATATCACAATTAGTAATGAAAAAACTATCGCGCAAAAATTGCCTCATCAAACCAAGGCTCCCCGCTGTCCCTAAAGGCCTGTCCTCTACCACAAATTCTATTTTATAGTCACTAAACCCATCAAGAAAATACATCTTTACCATCTCCGCCTTGTAATTAAGGGAAAGAATAAAATGACGAAAACCTAAGGAAGAAAATCTTTCCATAATCAACTCTATAATCGGACGGTCTCCTATTGGGATCAAGGGCTTGGGCAGTATTTTAGTAAATGGGTCCAATCTTGTGCCCTTCCCGCCAGCCATAATAACCACTTTATGCTGATAATCAATTTTAGGGCGAGTAAAAAAATCTCGCCAATGAAATAAATCTACCAACCTTCCGTCTCTGGTCAGAACTGGTACATGTTCTATTCGGTACTCAAGCATCATCTCTTTGGCACGAATAGGATGGTCTATGTCCTCAATATAACAAACCTTTGGCGAACGAGACATCACCTCTGAAACTGGACGATCTAAAGGGATATGCTGAATCAAGGCCCTACGGAGATCACCATCAACAAATACTCCTAACAACCTTTCTGAATCATCCACTACTAAAACTATTTTCTCTCCCCCTTCGGCAATCTTACGTGCCGCTTTTTCTATCGAAATTTCTGGAGATATGCATAAATGCCTTATATTTTCTTTCATACACACCAAAATAAACCATAATAAAAAACCCCGCAAGTATTTTTACTTGCGGGGTTACTATCCATTACTTAACTAACTACTTTTTCTTCTTGCTAGTTTTTTTGTTAGAAGATTTTTTAGCGGCCTTCTTTGCATTAGATTTCTTAGCGGCTGTTTTTTTCTTTTTCTTACCCCCTCGGGCCATTTTTGCCCTGGCGATATCGCCATCCTTGTCAATAAAATACAGGTAACCAGGTTCTTTCTTGATCCCACACCGCAAGACCTTCTGCGCCATGCTTCACCCCCTTTTTGGTTTAAACCTTAACCCTACCACTTGTTATACGCCTTAATCGGCGCTGTAACTCTTTTCTCTTTATGTCTTGGCGCTTATCTATCTTGCGTTTTCCTTTTGCCAGAGCAATCTCCAACTTGGCCCACCCTCGATTAAAATAGAGTTTAATCGGAACACAGGTATAACCTTTTTTACTTATGGCTCCAGAGATTTTATCGATTTCTCGTCGATGCAAAAGCAATTTTCTGGTTCGAGTCGGGTCGTGATTAAATATACTTCCATGGGTGTATTCAGGTATATGCATATTAAAGACATAGGCCTCTCCATCCTGAATCCTAATAAAGGCCTCGTCAATACTCGCGCGTCCTAATCTAAGGGACTTAACCTCCGTACCCGTGAGGACCAAACCCGCCTCAAATCTGTCAAAGATCTCATAATCCCGTTGAGCCTTCTTGTTCGTAGCAATTAATTTCATAGTCTCTTTTCTTTAAGATATTAAAACATATATCGACGATAAACTCAAACATTTTATTATTTATATAAAGGGATTGGCATATAGACATTATTATGTCAAGAGATAACTCGCTTATAATAGCAAACGGGATAGAATTGTCCTGTATGATTTCTTCTATATCAGTTATTATGAATTATGGAATTATGATTATCTTTTTTTATGGATATCTCATCTATATTGTAAAGCAACCCAAGATAAGGCGAAGGTTTGATACCTATAATACGATCCCGTACAGCAAATAATCTAAAGGGCGTAATAGTATAGATTACAGGAACCTTACAAGAAATTATTTTCTGCCACTTGTCATAAAGAGCCTTTCTTTTGCCCTCATTTAAAACCCTTACCCCTCTCTCGAATATCTCATCTATTTCCTTTTCCCAATCAAAAAATGGATGAGGCTCTTTTGGCCACCAGATATGAAGCGAACCTGAAGAATGCCACACATTCCTGCCAAAGTGTGGATCCATTCCACCAGTTAATCCAATAAGAATCAATTCCCAATCAAAAGAATTAGTGAGTCTAATCACCAAATTATTAAAATCAACTGCAACAAAATTGCACTTTATCCCACATCTTGCCAGGTCCGAAGCAATCATAGAGGCAATCTGAACCCTCTCAGAAGAGTTGGCATTGGTAATCAAATTAAGTTCAAGTCTATGCCCAAATCTATCCTCTAAAATTCCATCTCCATCCTTATCTTGAAATCCCAACTCAGACAATAAAGTTCTGGCATGATTCAAGTCATAATCATACTCACACAGATTCGGATTATAAAAAAAACCATTACTCGAATTCATAGGCCCGTACTGAGGCTCTGCTAACCCTCGATAAACTGTCTTGATTATCCCTTCCCTATCTATGCAATGACCTATTGCCTGTCTAAATTTCTCCTCCCTAAACCAGTTAAGTTTATATCTTGGCAAAGAAGAATTAGGATTCAGATTAAAAGCTAAAAAGTTTGAACCTAATGCGGGCCCTAATTTATAAATTTTAATGCCCTCAGGAGACAACCTCTTCAGTAGGGAATAATCTAATGCCCGCAAAGAGATAACATCCAACTCGCCTTCTAAAAACTTCAGAAATGCGCTATCATCACTTGAAATTATTAACATTATCACACCGTCTAACATAGGAAGGCCTTTTCGATAATAATAAGGATTTCTTTCCAATTCTACTACTTGGCCAGGCAAAAACCTCTTCAGCCTAAAAGGACCATTCACCACTATCTCTTTTGGTTTTGTACCTAATGACCAGACGAAATTAAATTTCTTATCCCTAACCCACTTTTCTAATATATGCCTTGGCAATATCTCTTGTGTAAGGGAACGCAAAAATGGAGCAAAGACATCTGGCAATACAAATTCAACTCTCCTATCGTCAATGGCCCTAACCTGAATTTTCCTACCATGGACCTGAAATATATCCTTAGCGCTATTAGGGATATCGGGATTATATATCAATGAATTAAATGTAAACTCTACATCATAAGCAGTTAGGGACTCACCATCAGACCACTTTAACCCATCTCTCAGCGTAAAGATCCATCTTTTCCCATCATCAGATACCTGCCAGGACTGGGCCAATTCAGGGACAGGCTCTTGAGTAAAGGGGTCTATTTTCACCAGTCCAACAAACATCAATGAGGTTACTGAAGTAGTTGATGACTCCTGAGCCAATATTGGATTAAAACTTTTCGGATCACTGGATAGACGTAAAACAATCTTATTACCTATCGCATTGTCTAAGGGAGGGAAGGCACATAACCCCCAAATAAGACACACAATCCCACATATAACTACAGAGGGCAATAAATACTTTGCTACCTTACTTGCGAAGATCACCTGCGGGTTTGTTTAGCGTCATATTAGCGGCACCAGCGGAACTCTTCACTTTCTGTTTCCCCTGAGGGACAACCTGCTTGCTGGTATTATTGGATCCCTCTTTCTTCGAAGAGGGAGAAACCGCAACATTTTGACCTTGAACAGGGGCAGACCTATTGACTGGGAGATTCGTTTTAGGCAAAACTTTCACTGGAGCATGTGATACCGTCCGTTTTTTAAATAATCTCTCCATTACAGATTTACTCCTCTGAACAACAAAGTAGTTCAAACTCAAGGCCAGAATAAGGAAAAGCGCCCCCAACACTATTGTAATCCTTACCATATAAATGTTTGTTTTGCCTCCAAAGAGAGTCTCAGCGGCTGAAAAGGATTCTACCAACCCTCCCCCTCGCCCAGATTGCATCAAGATTACCACCACCAATAAAAAACAAACTAATATATAAAGACCTAACAGAAGTTGATACATAATTATCTCCTTATATAGAGCTTCTTTTTAACTCGCTTTGCCTTAAAAAACTCCTTACAAAACTTTGTAGCCTTTATCGGATCAAATTCTTTGCAAGAAAATATATTCAAATATGCTGAATTGGTCTTTTCAGCAAAATGTCCAGTAATAGAACTCGTCTCAATAAATTGTAACAAAGAATATCCCGGTGTATGTTCAGCCTTTAACCCAAAATACGGCAAATAGCATCTACCATATTTTTGCATTTTCAGAATATCACATAACTTATCAACAAACTCCCTTAATCTCTTACGAGAACGAATCACTTGACCATCGCACTCATAGAGATCAAGGACTAATTCCATTCCATAATCGCCTTTTTCAAGGTATTTCCCCATTTCTTCCTCCTTACCCCAATCTCCGGGCCACATAAGGCGGCAAGATAAAACTTGCCGCATGGACATCTGGCGTATAGTAGTCCGTCCTTATCCCTGCTTTAGTAAATCTATTGGTTATAACCCTATTAGACGGCCAAGTCTTTATCCCCTTAGCACTTAATATAAACGAGAAAAACCCTCCAATATATGTAGGAACCGCCGCCAAATATACACTACTTAGGGGGAAAACCTGACGAAATATCTTCATAGATTGAGGCAATTCATTGCCCTGAAAAAATGTTGAACCAGTCTGACGGCTTACTACTCCCACTCTGTTAAGGATATTATACAACCCCTGATAAAATTTCTTGGTAAACAATACCTTCCCCGGGCCAATAGGATCAGGAGAATCAACTATTATTACATCAAACTTTTCTTCTGTACTCGCCACATACTTAACCCCATCATCAACTATTAACTCTAATCTTGGGTCCTGAAATGCCTTCCCACAGATCTTGCGAAGATATTTCTTTGCCAACTCGATTACTTTACCATCTATATCCACCATTACAACTTTTTCAATAAAATCATATTTAAATATCTCCTCAATAGCCCCACCGTCCCCTCCTCCTATTACTAAGACTTTTTTAGGGTTAGGGTGAACCATTATTGGGACATGGACTATCATCTCGTGGTATATAAACTCATCTTTCTCTGTAGTCTGTACTATACCATCCAAAGCCAAGACTCTTCCCAAACTTTTGTTCTCAAACAAAAGGATATTTTGGTATTTACTTCTCCCTTTATAGACTACTCTATCTATTCCCAACCACTGGGTAATAGTGGCACCATATAAATCCTCTTTAAACCATTTCATCCGTCATCATACCTCTTTTTAACTCAATCATCTGGATCTTTTCCGGCTGAAAGGCATCTTTTAAAACTGGAATTGCCCTATATGGATCAAGTCCTCCACATAAAAAGATATCTATTGCCGCATATCCCAGCTCTGGCCAAGAATGAATCGTAAGGTGTGACTCCATAACTATAGCAACTCCAGATATTCCACCATAAGGAGAAAAATGATGGAATTTCATTCCCAATAAAGTGGCACCACAAGCAGTTACAGCCTCTTGGAAGGTCTTCTCTACCAATTCTAAATTATCAAGATTCTTGGCCCCATAAAACTCCACTAAAAGATGAACACCAGCATAGCTCAAACCTCTGCTGTCACATTTAACTATTCCCTTTGGCTCAAGAATTCCCTTCATCTTACCTCTTCACCTATGTATCCTTCATACTCTCACCCTTACCCAAAGTTAAAAAAACCATCTAACAATTGGATAAAAATACTATAAAGCACCAAATAAGTCAAGGTTTTTAAGCGAATTATTTGAGAATAGGAAGAGACATCGTTCCATTGATTTGCTTCAAATCAACATCAAAATCTAAAAACTCCTTCTACAACGGTGCTTTTAGCCAATCTTCTTTGCAAGCATTCACGACCAAAATACTCGAAAGCATATCAAACAAATCCCAAAACTAAAAACCAAAAATCTTATTTTTAGTCTCTACCCGTATTATCTCCCAATAGGCATCCAAGAGTTATCACGAATCTCGATGCGTTTTTATCTCCCTCTATTTCTACTTGCATCACCGTTCAGTGTACCATTTTTGAACAAGCATCCAAGTTCAATACCCCACCTACTCAATCCTCCTTACCTCCATCTCCCCAACTTGCCTTCCCTCACTATCTATATTTATCCCCACCAAATATATCTCTCGTCCTTGCCCCTCATATTTCTCCCAATACCTCCTCTCCTCTATCTGCTTTATCGCCGGCTCCTGGGCATCTGTCTTTATCTCCACCACATATACCTTATCCCTCGCCAATACCACTATATCTGCCCTGCCTCTCCTGCTCACATCCTCTCCCCTTACTTCATAGCCTGTTGACATAAAAAACGAAAACAGGACACTGGCATAATACCCCTCATACTGCCCCATCGGATTATTTATGTGGTAATGATACGGTATCGATTCAAATAATCTCTTTATCCAATTTTTTATCCCTTCTACATCCCCTTCTCTTAACGCCCGCGATAACCCCTTACTTAACCCTACATCCAATTGGTCATCTGTCATCTTCTCCAACAAAAACTTGTTCAGCGCCTGCCTCACTTCCCTATTC
>JAMOOT010000291.1 GCA_027065215.1 Candidatus Omnitrophota bacterium
AAAGGATTTGGAGGAGGTATTTTATAGGATAAAGATGATAGCGGAAGATTTAATAGGGAGATCTATACAGTTTAGGAAAGGAAGTTCAGAGGTCTTTAGTTCGTTTGTGAAGGTTTTTTGGGAGCAACAAGATCTTGGATTTATTGGAAAATTGCGCAATAGAATAATGGAAAAAAAAGGATTAAAAGGGGTGGCAGTTTATCTCGAATTAGACCTTAGCAAGTTAATTGAGTTACGCTTTAACTTAGTACGACAATACGTACCTCCCTATACCTTTCCTCCAATTGGTCGAGATGTGAGTATGTGGGTAGATCTGGATAAAACGAATTATCAAGAGATAGTTTCTGTTATAAGGGAAGCAGGGGGAGATTTATTGAAAGAGGTTAATTTGATAGATGTGTTTGAGAAAGATGGAAGAGTTAGTTATGCCTATCATTTGGTCTTTGCTCATTCAGAACGTACGCTTAGTGATGAGGAAGTTGAGCCAGTAATGAGTCGGATTATAGAGAATTTAAAGAATCTTGCAGTAGAGTTGCGGATTTGACAGAAGGAAAGTGGAGTAGTAGTATACTTTCTTTAAAAGACTAAGGGGGATGGTGATGGATGTATCGGATGTATTAGGTAGGTTGCGTTGCATGGCCAAAGAGAAACCTTGCACGATTATCCTGCCAGAGATGGAAGATGAACGGATGCAAAAAGCGTCGGAAATAATAGAACGAGAGGGTATTGCCAATCTGATAAAACTCTCCAAAGATAATTTAGATCCAGAAAAGGTCGAACAATATACTGAAAAGTTTTACGAGATGAGGAAGCATAAAGGTATTTCTCTGGAAGCAGCCCGAGCATATATGGAGAATCCTTTGTTTTACGCAGCAATGGAGGTAAGGGAAGGAAATGCCGATGGATTTGTTGCAGGCGCAGTTAATACCACTGCTGATGTGGTGAGGGCCGTTCTATACTGTATTGGACTTGCTCCGGGAGCAAGAGTGATATGCGGTGCATTTCTAATGGTAGTGCCGGATTGTCCCTATGGAGAAAATGGGGTTTTAGTATTTGCCGATTGTGGAGTAGTCCCCAATCCTAATGAGAAACAATTGGCTCACATTGGTATATCTGCTTCCAGGTTGGCCAAGGAAGTATTGGGTGTAGAGCCAAGGGTTGCATTTTTAAGTTACTCTTCTAAGGGGAGTGCAGAAGGCCCAGAGATTGATAAAGTGCGAAAAGCAGTTTCAATTGCAAAAGACATAGCCCCGGATATCTTGATGGACGGTGAGTTGCAAGTGGATGCTGCCCTGGTCCCTGAGGTTGCTCAACATAAGATTAAAGATAGTCCAGTGGCAGGAAAAGCAAATGTATTGATCTTTCCAGATTTAGAGGCAGGGAATATTTCCTATAAATTGGTTGAACGATTGGCTAAGGCAAGGGCCCTTGGCCCAATTATATTAGGTGGGAATAGACCTTGTAGTGATCTATCTCGAGGTTGTTCGGTGGATGATATAGTGGATTGTGTTGCGATAACCGTGATAAGAGCAAATAGGTGGGATAATGGCAAAAAAGAGGATAAAAAGGAATAATCCAATCCATATTCTTACTGTGAATTGTGGAAGTTCATCGGTAAAATATAAGTTGTTTTCTTTCCCTGAAGAAAAGGTCATTACTAATGGATTAATAGAGCAGATTGGTGAGGAAGGCTCTTCTGTTAAAAATCACCATCAGGCGATAGAATTAGTTATTGATAGAATTTTATCATTAGGCGTTTCGCTTGATGATATAAAAGCAGTTGGGCATAGGGTGGTGCATGGAGGGGAGAAGTTCGTTGAGCCCACGATAATAACAGATGAGGTAATAGAGCAAATCAGGGCTTTGTTTGACTTGGCGCCTCTCCATAATCCGGCTAACTTAGAAGGGATCATTGCCACCTCTAAGGTGCTTTCGTCAGCAGTTCAGGTAGCAGTGTTTGATACCGCCTTTCATTCAACATTACCGAATTATGCCTACATATATGCGTTACCTTATCGTTACTATGAGAAGTATGGTGTGCGCAGGTATGGTTTCCATGGGACCAGTCATAAGTATGTTGCTATTACTGCAAGTGAGAAGTTAAAGAAACCATTAAGTAAATTAAATTTAATTACCTGCCATTTAGGGAATGGTTGTAGTGTTACTGCAATTAAAAATGGTGTTTCTGTTGATACTTCTATGGGAATGACTCCATTGGAGGGATTAGTTATGGGGACCCGTTCAGGGGATATTGATCCTGCCTTGATCTTTTTCTTACAAGAAAAAGAATCTTTATGCCCTAAGGATGTTGATAAGATACTAAATAAAGAAAGCGGGCTTAAAGGGATATCTGGAGTGAGTAATGACTTCCGAGACTTGCTTAAGGCAAGAGAACAGGGTAACCAACGGGCTGGACTTGCAATAGAGGTCTTTAAGTATAGGTTGTTAAAGTATGTTGGTGCGTATGCAATGGCCTTAGGGCGAGTGGATGCTATTGTCTTTACAGGTGGCATAGGTGAACATGTAAAAGAGATAAGGGATTATGTTGCAAAGGCAGCCAAAAAAGTATTAAAACAGTCCCCAAAGATATTAGTGATACCTACCGATGAAGAATTGATGATAGCAAGGCAATCCTATAAATTTGTCAAATGAGGAGGGGGAAGTATGAGGCGGATCTTAGTTGGGCTGTCTATAATAGGATTGGTATTTTTGTCTGGATGTGCAGCGGCCTTGTTGGGGGGAGGCGTAGTTGGTGGCCTTATAATATCCGATGATAGTGTAGAACACATTTTTTCTGCCTCTGTTGACGATGTTTGGCGAACTGCATTGGAGTATTTGCAGGATACAGGAGAAATTGTAAAAATAGACAAAGATGAAGGAATTATTTATGCTGAAAAGGTCTTTGGTAAGTATTATGTTCAAATAATGGTTGAAGGCAAGCCTTCCGGGACCAAGACGGTTATCAAGGCCCGTAAGACAATAAAGTTGATCCCGGATGTAGATACCGCAGTCAAGATTATGACCGCTCTAATGAAGGAATTAGAGTGATGAGATATGTTGTTTTGTTTTTGGCCTATTGTTTATTTTTTAATATGTTGAGTTTTTCTGGAGAGGTAAAGGTTCGTCTCAATGGAAAGACAAAGGTG
This sequence comes from Candidatus Omnitrophota bacterium, assembly GCA_027065215.1. Classification (GTDB taxonomy): domain Bacteria; phylum Omnitrophota; class Gorgyraeia; order S143-82; family S143-82; genus S143-82. The sequence goes on from JAMOOT010000291.1 coordinate 3,147, forward strand.
AAAGTTGTAGATGGTGATGTGGTAATATATGGAGATAATCGCTCGCCAAGGGTTGCCTATCCCCATCAGCCTTTCTCTACCTACAAGGTAGGTAATTATTCAGTGCGAGAGATAGAATCAAGAGATGATGTCCAAGAGGCCCTTAAGGTTTATAAGTCAAAGGGTATTAAGATAAGGGAAAAGAAGGTTTTGATTTATGACAAGCAAACAGGGAATCGAACCTTGATTACTTCCTATTCCTGTGGGGATGGTAGGAGTTATTATCTTCTGCCAGATGGAGATGTGGTTTACGTTGATTTGAGAAATGGGGTGCCGTCTTTGTTGTATCGGAACTTGGCTTCGGAGGGTGAACGGCCGATATTTTATGGTCTGACTTATTGGGATTTTGTGCCTTGCGGGAATTCGGTGGTCGTAGTAGTGGGTGATGATGAAGGTAGAAGATATTTGCTTTGGTCAAGGCAGGAGTTTCACCCAGTTGATGAGGAGTTTTTATCCTCTTGTAATGGAGGTGAGAGATGAGGCGTATTGGGGTTCTTTTGCTTGGGATTTTGTTTGGGATTGTGCTTCTTGGTAATGCCGGGCCAAGGGTGAAGAAGACAGTCGCTGTCTTTGATTTCCAGAACGATTCAGGAGTTAGGGCGTGGGGAGACATTGGTCGGGATTTTTCTATGCAACTGGCGGATGCGTTGGTGAAGAGTGGACAATTCATTGTGTTGGAGAGAAAGGACTTAGATGTAGTAATGGCAGAACAGGATTTAGCCAGTAGTGATAGGTTTGCCAAGTCACGGACAGCGAGAAAAGGTAAGATTATTCCAGCCCAAATACTTATTAAAGGGAGGATTACGGAGTTTGAGCGGAATACTTCATCCTCTGGACAAGGATTGAGCATCAAGGGATTTAGTATTGGTGCGAAGCGCTCCAGTGCCCATGTTGCGGTTATAATTCAGTTGATAGATTCCACTACTGGTGAGATTATTGATTCGCAGAGGGTAGAGGGCAAGGCAAATTCTGGAGGGCTTTCTATAGGTTATGATGGTGATTTCTCTATAGGTTCTTCCAGTTTTAAAAAGACTCCTTTGGGCAAGGCAGTGCAATTGGCGATAGATCGGGCGGTCAATTATATCTCTCAAAGATTAAAGGATGTCCCATGGAAAGGAAGGGTGGTATTGGTAAAGGGTAATAAGGTTTACATCAATGCTGGTAAGAAGGCGGGAGTTCAGGTTGGAGATGAGTTTTTTGTCTATAAAGAAGGGGAACCATTGATAGATCCGGATACAGGGATGGAATTAGGGTCAGAGTTGGAGAAAGTGGCCAAGATTAGAGTGAAAGATGTTAAGGATAAATATGCGATAGCACAGGTTGTGGAGGGCAGTCCTAAGGATATTCAGAAGGCATATCTGGTAATGACAGGGGAGGAGGCATGAGGCAGGTTTTTATGTGTTCTCTTATAATTGCAAGTCTGCTGGCTTCAGGATGCGAGACTCTACAGCAGGCCAGTTATTCTGGTGGGAAGATTGTGGGAGAGGCCCTTTCAGTGCCGGCCTCGGCGGCAGAAGGCGTTGCAGATGGTTATTCGGGATCAGGTAGTGAAGAAAATCCTTATGGTAGGTGAGATTGGAGGGATAGCATGAAGAAATTTTTATATGGTATTTTTTGTGTTGTTATCTCAGGTATGATTTGGTGTGATTTGGCGTATTCTGGAACGAAGAGAGGAGAGAATCTGAAGTCAGAGATGGTAAGAGAATATAGCAAGAGATATAATAATATGCTTAAGAAATTGAGGATTGATAAAAAGATATTGGATAGATTTATTAAGGTCTATCCAAAGTACATAACGCTTATAAATTCGTGTTCTGAGGATGTGGATAGAGCGGATCAGAAACAAGTTAGGCAAATGACACAGGAATGTTTGAAAAAAATGAAAGATATATTAAAAAAATATGGTTTTGATAATGATACTTTCTCTGCAATTATGGCCCGAATAACTACTGCCTATGCTATAGCATCTATGGAAGATTCACCTTTAGCAGGTAATGTATTTCTTAAGGCAATGCAAAAGTCTCTACGAGATAGTGGGCAGAGTGAATTGACCAAAAAAGAGATTGCCTTGGTAAAGAAGTATCTACCCGAATTGGATGCCGTGCTCAACCAGAATTAACATTCGCATAGAGGACCTTGGGCAGATAGAGTATAAACAATGGCGTGATCTGTTGCCCGAAATCTTTGCTAAGGTGGGGGAAGGAGAATTTGATCTTTATCTTCAGTTTTGTGAACATCCCCGCGTTATAACTGTGGGCAGATCTGGTTTGGGAATGGGGTTTAAGGAACGAGAAGATCATTGGCCTGTAATCTCGGTTGATAGAGGGGGTAGTATTACTGCCCATTTTCCCGGCCAGTTGATGATCTATCCCGTAGTTAATCTTAAGCGGTTTTCTCTCGGGATTAGGAGTTGGCTTAAAGGGTTGATTGGTTTGGTTAGGTCGGTGTTATGTGAAATGGGGGTGGATTTGGAGGAGAGGCGATTTGGCCTCTGGAATGATAAAGGGAAGGTGGTTTCGTTTGGATTGGGTGCAAGACGGTATATCTCTTATCATGGGGTGGGCTTGATTTACAGATTGGACGATGAAGTGAATCGTTTGGTCTGGCCTTGCGGAGAAGAAGGACGTTTTTCTTCACTGGAGGAGATGGGATTATATCGCGATGGTATCAGGGAGGAATTGATATATAGATTGAGTGAAAAGTTTGTTACCTACTTTACATCTCCTGAGTTAAGCGGTAAAATCAACCAATTTAGGTTTTAAGTGGCGGAGAGTTTGTTCATTAAAAGGTAAAGCAAATGGGAGATTTGGCGGATCTTCATCGCACCTCACTATATCAGGAGCACCTCAGGTTAGGAGCTCGGATAATAGACTTTGCGGGATGGGCCCTACCGGTTCAGTTTACCTCCATTATAAAAGAGCACCTCTGGACAAGGGAGAGTGTCTCCATCTTTGATGTGGGCCACATGGGAGAGATCTTTGTTAGAGGACAGAGGTCTTCACAGTTTTTGGATCGGATGTTGACAAATTCAATTGCTTCTCTTTCTGTGGGGCAGTGCAGATATACGCTGATGCTAAATGATAAAGGGGGGATAATAGATGATTTGATTGTCTATCGATTGGGAGAGGAAGAGTTTATGCTGGTGGTCAATGCCGGGAGAAAAGATATTGATTTTAATTGGTTAAAGGGTCATCTCTGGGAAGATCTCCAGATAGAGGACAGGACTTTTTCTATTGCCAAGATAGATCTGCAGGGGCCAAAGGCATTGGAAGTGTTGAATGAATTACTTGATAGAGATTTTTCTTTTCTGGGGTACTTTAGATTCGTTCCCGCTAAACTTGATATCTATGATGTCTTTATAAGTCGAACTGGCTATACTGGTGAATTAGGTTATGAATTCTACATAGATTGGGAAAAAGGCCCTTATCTCTGGAATAGATTACTGGAGTTTGATCTGGTCAAACCAGCAGGATTGGGAGCAAGGGATACACTGAGGCTGGAGGTAGGGTATCCTTTGTATGGGCACGATATAGATGAGGATACCACGCCAATAGAGGCTAATCTGGAAAGGTTTGTGGATTGGGATAAGGATTTTGTCGGTAAAGAGGCGTTGTTGGAAAAAAAGAATGGCGATGTTGCCAATCACTTGGTTGGCCTTAAAGGAGAGAGTAGGAGGCCATTTAGACAGGGAGATAAGGTGTTATCTTCTTCTGGAGATAAGATAGGATGGGTAACATCAGGGACTTATAGTCCGTCTCTGGAGCGGGCAATAGGCCTTGCTTATGTGAAAATCGAAACCAAACTGGGTGATAGGGTGGAAGTAGAAGGGGATAGGGGTAGGATTACCGCTGAGGTGTTTTCTTATCCATTCTATCGGGAAGGGACGGTT
>JAMOOT010000292.1 GCA_027065215.1 Candidatus Omnitrophota bacterium
CCAAAGGCATCCCATCCCATTGGCGAGAGAACCACATACCCCCTCATGCGCTTATATCTCGAAACAGCATCACCAATCACATAATTTCTGGCATGACCAACGTGAAGTTCTGCTGATGGATAAGGAAACATCACTAAGGAATAATACTTTTTCTCCTTAGAGGCGCCTCTAACATCTACATGAAAAAGTTTCTCCTCTTCCCACCTTTTCTGCCAATAATTTTCTATTTCTTTAAACGGATATGCCATATTCCCCTCCGATATCTATAATTTACTTCTTCTGCGAAAAATACTCATCAGCCTCTCTATAGGCTGGCAACGAACCTATATCAAACCACTTATTCTTAAACAAATACCCATAAACTTCATCTGTTTCAACCAAGAATTTCAAAAAATTTCCTATCGCATCTCTTTCTCTGGTGGAGTCGGAAAGGTAGTCTTCTATCTTTTTAATCTTTCCGTTGGGGAAATAATACAGACACATCCCTATCAATGTGCTCTTTGGCCTTTCGGGCTTTTCTTCAAATCCGACTATCCTCCCGTCTTTGTCCATCTCAACCACGCCAAAAGACCTTGCCTTTTCAACCGAACCAAGGTCATAGACCCCCAAGACACAAGCAAGGGTCTTTCTGCCAAACTCTATCATAGGAACAACGCTATCTTCCCAGATATTATCTCCTCCAGCCACCAATACTTCCGAGGATACGCTAACATTATCCAAAACAAACTTCAAATCTCCTATGGCACCCAATCTGTCCTCATTTGACATAGAACCATCATCCAATACCAAAACATTTTCATATCCCCTATCTTCAACCCAATTGACGAAATCCGAATGAAATCTATGGTTTGTTACTATGATAAATCTTTTCGGCGATAAATTAGCCTGAAGATCGCATATGAGATACTCAACGATTGGCCGTCCAGCCACAGGCAAAAGCGGTTTAGCCGTATTATCTGTCAATGGGCGCAATCTTGTCCCATAACCCGCACATAAAAGTATTACATCCATAGATCAGTTATCCTCGCTTCTTCGACCTTTTTTTCTTAGGCATCAACCCTGTCAAATCACACACATCGCAGACATTATCACTAATACAACGATCCAAGATATTCTTCATTCTCTTAGATAAAAACTCTTCTATCTCATCGGCTGAATTCAATAACAAAGCCTGCTCTGCAATCTTCTTTGCCTCTTCAAAAGAAACATTTCTTATAACATATTTTATCTTTGGTACTGATATAGGCGGCACACTAAACTCATCCAACCCTAACCCTAATAACAACACTATCAAGGGAAGTTCTCCTGCCATCTCTCCACACATACCAACCCAAATCCCATTATTATGGGCATTTTCTATAGTTGTCTTTATAAGTCGAAGTATTGCCAAATGGGTTGCGCGATAGAGGTAGGCAACCTTCTCGTTTGCCCGATCAACTGCAAGGGTATATTGGACCAAGTCATTGGTCCCTATACTAAAGAAATCTACTTCTTTTGCCAATAAATCAGAAATAACTGCCGCTGAGGGGACCTCTATCATTACACCAATCTCGATATTCTTATTAAACTTAATCTTTTGCCGTGACAATTCGCGTTTAACTTCTGTAAGGACTGACTTGGCCTGCTTCAACTCTTCGACACATGATATCATCGGAAACATAATCTTTACATTACCAAAAGCACTTGCCCTAAGTATCGCCCGCAATTGCACTTTGAATATATCTGGCCGAGCAAGGCAAAATCTTATTGCCCGCCATCCCAAAAATGAATGCATATCCTTGGGCATCTCTATTTGAGAAAGGAATTTATCTCCTCCTATATCCAGGGTTCGAATTATTACATCATAGGGTTTTACTCGTTCTGCCACTTGACGATACACTTCAAATTGTTCTTCTTCGCTCGGCAAATCATCCCGCCCCATATACAAAAATTCTGTCCGAAATAGACCTATCCCTTCCGAATTATGACTAATTACCGAATCCACTTCAGAAGGGAACTCTATGTTAGAGGCAACAATTACCTTTTTCCCATCTTTTGTCTCAGCCGGAAGATCACCAACTAAACTCTCTAACTGCTGAATCTCAACAATAGTGCGGTCCTTTTCCTTTTGATATTTGCGCAATGTCTTGGTATCTGGATTTATGATAACCTTACCTTCATTTCCATCAATGATTAGGAGATCACCCGACTTTATAACTCGTGTGGCTATCTGCAAACCAACCACTGCTGGTATCTCTAACGACTTGGCAATTATTGCAGTATGAGACGTCTTCCCACCTATATCTGTAACAAAGGCCAAAAGGTTTTCCTTTGACATTGTAGCCGTATCAGATGGAGACAAATCATGCGCAACTATAATAGAAGGCTCTTCCAAGCGTAAAGGTTGACCCTCATCCTGGCCCAAAAGATGCTTTAATATCCTCCTGCCAACATCACTTATATCCGCTGTCCTTTCCCGTATATAAGAATCTCCCATCTGAGAAAACGCATTTATATATTTCTTCAAGACTTGAGAGAATATATACTCCACACAAAACTTGCGCTCTTTAAGTTCTTTAATGACATCTTCTATTAGCATTCTGTCTTCAAGCAAGAGCAGGTGTACCTCAAATATCTTATCGGAAGCAGCCCCTTTCTGGGAAAGATTCCTTTGTAGTTCTAATATTTCCTGGCGGGTCTTTATTAAGGCCTCTTCGAATTTAGCAATTTCTTTTGGCACATCTTCTTCTGATATCTTTTTTCGATATAAAACAAACCTTTCTTTTCCATAAGGATAGGCTGGGCCAATAGCAATCCCTGGCGAGGCTGGGATCCCCTCTAATACCTTATTCAACTGGTTCCGCATTCTCTAATAACTCCTCTATTTCCCTTAAGGCCTCTTCAGCTGATTCCCCTTCAACCACCACATGGACCTGAGACCCTTCTCCTGCCTCAAGCATCAATATCCCCATTATTGACTTACCATCCACCACTGTTTTACCCTTTTTAATCTTTAATGAAACCCCATACTTGTTGGCTATCTGGACCAACAAGGCTGCTGGTCTTGCGTGTAACCCCTGTGGATTCTTTATCTTAATTACTTTTTCTATTCTCATTCAACTGCTTTACTTACTTCAAGAACTAAATGTAAGGCATCCATCTCAAGGTTAACCTGCCAGAGCAAAACCAAACAACTCCCTTGAAAAGTCGTCTCTATACCGTGTTCTGAATCAGAAACTGTCTCTACCGGATAATGGATAATCCGGAAAGGTTTATCAGCAGTATGTAATATATTTATACCATACCATTTGTCCTTAAACCAGATTTCTTTTGTCTCCTCTTTTATCCCTTTTCCAGAGGAAAAAGTTTCATCAAACATAGAATAATTAAATTCCATACAATAAAATCCTGTCCCTTTTGATTCTGAAGAGATCTTTATATCGCAAAATAAACTCCTCCCCGAAAGAAAAACTCGTTTCTCTACCCACACAGGGAAGGAATTATCTACCCAAAATCGCCGTCTAAAAACCACAGCACCATCTTCTTCAGAAACCTGCTCTACTGCCCCAAGATCTGACCTAAGGTGCTCATGGGCAAAAAAATGTTCCGGAGAACAATCTTTCGCCCAATAATCTATAAGAGAAGAACGAATGTACTTATCATATTTTAAAACCGATAGATCCTTTACATGGCTCATCGTTAAATCGTGGATGCTTACCACCTCTGCCGAATTATTTTCAGTAGATGAAATATTTTTCAATTTCTCATGGTAAGGTTCATAACGCCTGGTCAAAACATTGGAGATGTTTACCGCCTTTTCTTTCAGATCCCACTCTAAGATATTACCTAAATCAGATAAAAATATCTTTTGGTCATCACTGGAAAAAATCCATTCCTTCCGTCCGTCCAGATCATAATCCAGACTACAATTATCTTCAAACTTCCCTGAAACAACCTCCGCCAAGATAAGATTAGAAAAGACCGCTGACCTAAGGTGGTTTAGATACAGCCCGCCAAATACCCCATGCCAATATCCACAATTGCATTGGGCCTTGTATAGATACCTTTTTTCAACCGAATTATCTCTTGATTCAGATAATTTTGAACTAACTAAGAGCATCCGTTTATGCATACGATTAGATTCAGGATATTTAATTAGAAAATTACGGAAATATCCCCCTGACCACTCTATCATCTCTCTATAACTAACACATGGCAGATAAACCGTACCACTGGGGGGGAATTTAGAAATATATTCGCTAAATGTTATCGTTTCAATCCACTCACAAGACTCTATTGCTGAGAAAAATTTGTCCAGCCACCCTTCTTGATAAACCCATTTATAAGTGCCTGGCCACATACCAAACTTCTCACCGTCATCACCAAAAGTAAGGGCCTTAAAACCTTGATCTAACTTTCCTCTCAAGTACTTTATAGTCTCTTCCGGCAGTTTAAAGGGCATATAATAACGCAATTTTTCTGACGTAGGGAAAACAAAAACCGTTTTGCCTTCGTCTTCAGATACATAGTATCCATCCAAGGATTCAACATCTCTACCTATCACTGCAAAGTGGCTATCATCCACAATAGTAAACTTCAGGCCTGCCTGATTCAATATATATGGAACCTTTGGTTCCCAAATCCTTTCTGCTAACCAGGCTCCCTTAGGCAAATAACCAAACCTATTCTTCACATAGTCTGTAAGGAGATTAATCTGTCCTATCGCATCACTATGAGGCAACAATGTAAGAATAGGCTCATAAAAACCCCCAGAAAGGATTTCAACCTGGCCACGCTCCACAAAATCTCTTATCCTATCCAAAAACTCCGGATGACGTTGCTCCAACCACTCTAACAACGGCCCAGTATAGTGCAAGGCCAATTTTATCTTAGGATGACGTTCTAATACGTCTAAGAAAACCTTGTAAGAAACTTCATAACCATGGGCAAACACTCCGTCGAAATTGCCTACTGGTTGATGACAATGAATAGCCATCAAGAGATGTATCTTTTCCCCCATTAGCACCCCCTAAGATATAACAAAAAACGCTTAACCAATTATACATCTGAACACACAATATTATAACCATACAATCAAACTTATTCCAGAACTTACGGTTAGATATCTAAAGAAAACACAAGAAGTTAAACTTTAGTAGTAAATCTGTCTTCCTTTTTACACTTCAACCAATCATCATATCGCATTAATACCTATGGCATAAATTTGGATTCAATATCTAAAACATGGGTCAAACTTGTTGGTAATCGGCATCCGCCAATCTTTTCCAAACGCCAATGGCGTAATCTTGATCCCAGGGGGTGCCTGACGGCGTTTATACTCTGCCCGCCAAATGAGATGCAGTATCTTCTTAACACCTTCTTTATCTATATCCAAATTTCCCACAATCTCACTATAACTTAATCTCTCTTCAACATAGGCATCGATTATCTTATCCAATACAGGATAGGGGAGAAGGCTTTCTTCATCTGTTTGTCCATATCGCAGCTCAGCACTCGGAGGGCGACGAATAATAGAATTCGGAATCACCGATCCCCCTTTTATCCGATTATAGTATCTGGCCAACCGCCACACAAATGTCTTAGGCACATCTTTCAGCACAGCAAATCCACCAGCCATATCACCATACAAAGTAGCATACCCTACACTCATCTCACTCTTATTGCCAGTAGTTAAGACCAACCAACCAAATTTATTGGATAAGGCCATCAATAGTGTTCCCCTTATCCTTGCTTGCAGATTCTCTTCAGCAGTATTTAAGGGCAAACCATCAAAAATAGGCGAAAGTTCCGATAGAAAAGCAGAAAATATATTCTCTATATTTATCCATAGGCACTCTATCTTCAAATTTTCAGATAATCGTCGAACATCCCTTTGAGTATAGGTACTATTGTAGCGCGAGGGCATAGAAACCCCAACAACCCTATCATTCCCTAATGCCTCAACTGCTATAGCCGCTGTCAACGAGGAATCTACCCCACCGCTAAGACCAATGAGAACTTTATCAAATCCATTTTTATTAACATAATCCCTCACTCCCAAGACAAGGGCATCAAAGACTTCAGCGATAGGCCCTCTATATTTCCACCCCTTCCCCTTCCCTATCCTTGGGAAATCAAACTTCACCAATCCTTCATCAAACTGAGGACTTAACAACTTGGTTTTCTTGCCATGCACAAAAAATGCCCCACCATCAAAGACCAATTCATCTTGCCCCCCTACTAAGTTTGCATACACTATTGGTAACCCAAGCATTACACTGGCTCGAGATATCACGTTAATCCTTTCCTTCAATTTACCCACGTGAAACGGAGAAGCAGAGATATTTATCACTACATCTGGCTTCACCTCGGCCAAATCAGATAAGACATAACCATCTCGATCCCATACATCTTCACAGACTGTTGGTGCCACCTTTATTCCATCTATCTCCCACACCTTAGCAGAATTCCCTTCAATAAAATAGCGTTTTTCATCAAAGACCCCATAGTTTGGGAGCAGACGCTTAAAATAGACATCCTGCAGATTCCCTCCCTTTATCCACAAACAAGCATTGAACAATCCCTTCCTCCCTCTGTAAGGGGAACCCATCAATATAGAAAGATGTCTATATTTAGCAGAAGTTCGAATAAGGCTATAGATCTTTTTCTCAACTGCGGTAATAAAATCATCTCTTAATAGAAGATCTTCTGGCGGATAGCCAGTAATAAACATCTCAGGCAAGATTAGAAGGGAACAATCTTGACATTCATCTAACGAATCAATTACCTTTGAAAGATTCCCCTCGAGATCTCCAACCGTAGGATTGAACTGACCTAAAGCAATCCTCATCCTTTATTAGGCTTTCGTCCGTGATTCGCCTTTTTACTTCGCCAACCAAGTTTCCCTCTTCGCTTCTTTTTGGACATAACCTCTCTCTCCTCTCCTATTCTCCTATAACTTGTACTATCACTGTCCTCTTTCTCGGTCTATTGTCAAAATCTATCAAAATCACCTGTTGCCACATACCCAATAAAAGCCTGCCCTCTGAAAAAGGTATAGTAATTCCTGGCCCTAATAGAGAAGATCTA
>JAMOOT010000293.1 GCA_027065215.1 Candidatus Omnitrophota bacterium
ACCGTGTTGGTACCGGGCCAACCCCTGGAATATTTGTGGTAAGACTTCCTTTACCATTAGCCTGCATAAACTGACCAAGTTTTACAAGAGCATCCAATTCATCTGGTCTAACATTTAGCTGACCATTCCGAAATGCTGGACGAAATGTAAAGCCACGCCATTTCAGCATATAGAACCTCTGGTATCCATAAAATCCATTCAATGTGATATACCAATCGTGGATATTAAATTTAAACCTTACTGCAAATTCCATATGTCCTCTTTTCTTTGTATCATGAGGCCATACCTGTGAGAACTGTGGAAGCCATGGGAATAAAAATGCCCAAGGTCCGCCCTGATTTGCATAATCACCATGAGTAGTTACATATTTCTGTTTTCCAGTAAATCTTACTATTCCTGCTGCCTTATCATATATATATTTTCCTGCAGGAACTCCTCTCCATCCACCTGCAATATTAAATCTATCTACTTCATTATCACCTGGATTAATAATAAATTCTACAGATTGATCCCTTATAAGCCCATTAAACCATTCATGGGGAAAGAAATATTCTGCTTTAATCAACCACAGTGGAATACGGGAACTTTCATATCCTTCGTCTGAATCATAAAACCATCCCTGAAATTGAAGGTCTTGTGGATTTATACAGTCCATAAGCCTGATTCCATCTGACTCACCCCAGACTACCTGTTGTTTTCCTATTCTGAATTGCCAGTTTCCTAAGTATATATCCGCATAAATCTCTCTTGGAAGATCTTCATCTCTGTCTCTTCCATATGCCCAGCTATATTCATGCAGATGCTCTCTTTTATGAAAGCTATAAGATCCTTTTAAGCCATCACCACCTTTATCCCACCAGCCACTTCCTCTATTTATAGAGTATGCCCAATCTGCCCTGAATCTTAAAATTCCATAAAAGCTTACATATTGACCTAATATTCCACTTGGAGTAAAACCAGCCTCTAACTGCATGGTAAAAAGATCACTTATATTGTGAAAATCTTGGGTAGAGCCAATTCCCCAAGAAGTCTCCTGAGATATAAAGCCATGAACATCAAGCATTCCCCATGGTGTCTGGATGTTTCTACAATAGCCTGACTGAGGAAGCAGAAAAATACCAAATAAAAGTATTATTAATAACCATTTTGTATATTTTTCCATGTTCCTCCCCTGGTTAACAAAACTGCACATTAGTGCAATTTTGGGTGGGGTATTTGTATTCCGCCTCTTCAGGATGGCCAGCCCCACCTGGCGGTTTTTGGCCATC
>JAMOOT010000294.1 GCA_027065215.1 Candidatus Omnitrophota bacterium
TTTACGCATAAGTTGCCTTGCTGCCTCATCCACCTCTTCCATAGAAACTAATTTTCTACCAACTGCTTCACTCAATTCCTTTCGATTGGGAGTAATAACATCGGCACCTTTATAGAAAGTAAAATGCTCCCGTTTAGGATCAACAGTAACGATTTTCCCCCTGCGATGAACCTCAGGAATCAACTTGGACAGAAAAGACTGAGAGATCACACCCTTTCCGTAATCCTCAATGATCACTGCAGAAACATCATCCAATCGAGCAAAGATATTCTCTAACAGTTGTGATTCCTCTGCATCACTTAAATCCAAGACTTCTTCCCTATCTATCCTAACCACCTGTTGATTATGAGCCACTATTCTGGTCTTAACTGTAGTAGGGCGACTTGAACTGGTAATCACTTCCCTGATATCCACGCCCTCTTTTTTTAACAAAGAAAGCAGCCGACGCGCATAATGATCCTTTCCTACTACTCCACAAAGAATGGCATTACCGCCAAGAGAACTTATATTTCGTGCCACATTTGCCGCACCTCCCGGCATAGATGTCTCTTCTCTCACCCATACCACTGGAACAGGGGCCTCTGGAGAAATGCGTTCAACCTCTCCCCATACAAATTCATCCAACATTAAATCCCCTACGACCATAACATTAGCTGAGGGCAAAGCAGAAACGACTTCCTTAAAACGGGAAAGATTAAGCAACCTCTTCATCAACCACCTCTCTTACCCACTCTGGATAAAGAGGAAAGGCCTTGGTCAACTCCAACACTTCCCCTCTAACCTTCTCGATCACTTCATCCGAGGGATTGGAAAGAACTCTATCTATCAACTTCGCTATTTGAGACATCTCTTCCTCTTTCATCCCACGAGTGGTTACAGCAGGAGTCCCTATTCTTATTCCACTTGCCACCATTGGTGAGTTCTGATCAAACGGAATAAGATTCTTATTAACCGTAATCCCAGCCAAGTCAAGATAATTGGCAGCATCTTTTCCTGTAATTCCACGAGACTTAAAGACATCTATCATAAACAAGTGGTTATCCGTTCCCCCAGAGACCAATCGATAACCCATCGAAAGGAATTCTTCCGCCATCGCTTTAGCATTCTTTACTATCTGTTGCTGATACTCCTTAAACTCATCACTCAAAGCCTCTTTAAGGGCTACTGCCTTAGCCGCAATCACATGCATAAGCGGACCACCTTGAATCCCAGGGAATACTCTACTATTCATCTTTCTGGCAAACTCTGACTTTGATAAGATCATACCACCTCTTGGTCCTCGCAAGGTCTTATGGGTAGTTGTGGTAACAAATTGGGCATAAGGAACAGGAGAAGGATGCAATCCAGCAGCAACTAACCCAGCAATATGGGCCATATCTACAAAGAGGTATGCCCCAACTTCATCTGCAATTTCTTTAAACTTCGCAAAATCAATAATCCGTGGATAGGCAGAAGCCCCAGCAAGTATGAGTTTAGGCCTATGCTTTATGGCCAAATCCCTTATCTCATCATAATCCAACTGTTCTGTATCCCTATTTACTCCATAAGAGACAATCTTGTATACCTTCCCGGAAAAATTAAGCGGATGCCCATGAGTAAGGTGCCCTCCACAAGCCAAATCCATAGCCAAGACCGTATCACCCGGTTCAAGCGCCGTCATATACACTGCCATGTTAGCCTGAGAACCGGAATGAGGCTGGACATTGACATATTCCGCGCCAAAGAGTTGCTTTGCTCGCTCTATCGCTAAACGTTCTACTATATCTACAAACTCACACCCGTTATACCATCGGGCTGCAGGATACCCCTCAGCATATTTATTGGTCATAACTGAGCCCTGAGCCTCCATTACTGCAATGGAGGCAAAATTTTCACTTGCGATCAGTTCAATATTGCTTTCTTGCCGTAACAATTCCTTAACCAAGGCTTGATAAACCTCTGAATCCACCCTCTTCACATGGCTCCATAACATCTCCATACCTCCTATTGTCAACTAATGTAACAAGACAAAAATCAAATTATGTTTTCTCAAAATTTTAACTAAACAGGCTTAGATTTAATATTATCTCACAAGGTTAATTACATTTGAACCCTATTATACAACCAAAGATTTCTCTTTTACTCCAACCTAACCAAGTATAGTAGATCCCTAATACAACGTTGGGTTAACCTTTACCTCATTATAGGCCAAACTGGCCTCATTACAAAAGGCACATACATCCGTCGGGACCTTTATTAAGGAAAGACGATTTTCTATAAGCATACACCTCAATTCTTTTAAATCTGCGGCGGAAAGAAAATTCCCTGCCCACATCTGACGGGAACAAACTGAAATGCAAAGGAATGGATCAACCACAAGACCTTTTCCCAAATTTGGACACTTATTAGGTGGAGAAAACATATATGGAAGAATTTGCAATAAATCTCCAATATTTGTCATCTTCACAACCCTCCTATCTCTCAAGCACAACCTGAACAAAAATGCCCTCAATTTCTCTAAGGCCTGTATCGAGAATGTTTCCCCCTCATTTGAACTAATTGGACGAGCAACAGAAATGTGCACATATATACCACAATTAGCAAAGTATTCCACGACATCCAAAAGGCCTCGCACTGTAAATGGGCTAAGTACAAAATTTATTTCCAAATTCTCCGTTACATCTCGAATACACATTATATTATCCCTTACCTTCTCCCACAACGGCCTCCCATGAAAATCCTGATATCTCCTTCCTGTCCCGGTCAAGGTAATGTATATTCTATCCACTATTTGAGATATTGCTCTCCAATCAATATCAATAGAAGCGTTGGAGAACAATTCTACTTCCAAACCCAAAGATTTTGCCATTTGAACAACGGGAAAAAGGTTCGGATAAAGTGTGGGCTCTCCCCTTCCAGAGAGTCCTATTGTCTTAATCCCTAACTGCGACATCATCTTGATTAACTCACTAAGTTGAGGGAACGGGAAAAAAGATGGTTTTGGAGGTCTCACAAGCGGAGAATGATATGGACAAAAAATACACCTAAGATTGCACTCCGAAATTAGATCTACCAACAAATATTCAACCACTTTTCTCTCTCTTCCTTACCTCTTTCTCTACCCAACTCAATAATAACCCCTCAGCACAATAATTACAGTGATGACAATTTCTCGGATTCAAATGAGTAAGGGAATCCCGTTTCTTTTGGGCATTAGGAGAAAACCAGAGAGTTTTAAAGTCCTCCTGCCACTCAGCAAATTGGGTACCCGGATGTTGACAGCAAAAGTGTATTCCTCCAAAGACATCTATAAAACAATGGAACCAACCTATAAAACATCTGCTGAAAGAAAAAGGAGACGTCTTTTCTACAAACCAAATTGCATTTGTACCTTGTGGATATAATGAATGGATTTGGCGTAAGACTGGTTTAAACTCTTTCTCAGATTCAAAGAACAACCCCTTAGGTAAATCCTCTCCGTAAACCATAACAAACTCTACCCCTATTCCCAACCTCTTTGCTAATTCAGTAACCTCAAAGGCATACCTTAAAGTAGGTCTTGAGAGAACAAAATCTATGTCTACACTGGTATGAGACCCATTATCCCTAATAAAGTTAACTAAACTAATTAGATTCCTTACTACCTGACTCGCAAGATCTCTTCCATGGATCAACTTGTAATTAGAAAAAGAGCAAAAATTTACACCAATTGAATCCGCTTTAGATAGCGAGTTCAAAACATCCTCTGTTAAAATTGTCAGGTTAGTAGAAATATTAACTTTTATCCCTAAATCAACTAATTCCTGAATAAACCTTTTGAAATAGGAATGGAGTATCGGCTCTCCATCGCCCGAGACATTTACCTCTTCAAGCCCCAAAGGGACAAGCGACTTTATTGTTTTTAATACCCTATTCAAACAAAGTTCACACTGAGGGAAATGTCTAACCAATTTAGACTGGGATCTACAAAAAACACAGTTCAGATTACAAACGCTATTTATGTCAACCGTAACTATCTTTGGCCCGAGTTGAACTCTTCCTTTGAGTATATCCGATATCCTCTCCCAATCTAATTCACTTGGGCTAAACGAATCCATAACTAACCATTGCCTTTCTTAATAAAATAAAGCCTTCCTTTAATTCCTCTTTATTTCTTTCCCGTTTCCCTTCCTCTAAAGTAAAAATAGCCGGGAGCCATGTAGAATAAAACTCTACCCTCTGTAACTCATTTGTAGAAAGTTGGTAAATATGCAACCAAGACTTATTTTTCCCAGAGGAATAATATAGAAAAGCAAGATCATAAACTGGGTCAGAAAAGAAAGAATCGCTCCAATCTATCATCCAAAACCTATTTTTCCCATCTACAATTATATGGCGAAACACTAAATCTCCATGAAGAAATACAGGAGTAAACTCCTCTATAAAGATATCGTCTATGAGACATATAACCTTTTTGATTTTGCTAAAAGATAAAAATGGGGACAAACCTAACTTCACCCATTCTACTAATTGATCTTTCCAAGAAACTAAGACATACCGTTCTAATCTGCAATCTTTCAATGTTTCCCACTTTAGCGTACCCATCAAGCAGAGAACTTTTCTTAACTGAGGGATAAGGAATTCAACTTTCCTTTTATGAAACCTATCTAAACTTCTCCCCAATATAAACTCCTCTACCAAAGTAGCAGATCTTTCATCCCATTCCAAAAGAGACGGCACTGGCAGACCAAAATCTTTGAGTTTCGGGAGAAGACTTGCTTCTTTAACCAATTCTCTATAAGCAAAATCCCTTTTGGGCCGTTTTAGGATCTTTTTTTTATCCAATGATAGATATACCCAACAGTCTCCCTCATAGTGGAGCAAAGCATATTTTTCTCCATTATAGGTTATAATCTTGGACATACCCATGATAGGCAAGACATCCACCACACTTACCTCCTATACCCAAGTCAGAGACATAGCGAAATTTTTCAACATCAATCCCAGAAAAAATATCTCCTACTGGATCCAAGTACAAACATGAGAAGATCCTACCTTCAGAGGTCACAAACAAAAATTTTGATGGAACATTGCAAGAATTAATCTCCAAGAACCCTTCCTTAAAATATTTCCTCATCAGGTCTAAGGCAAAGAAAAAATATCTATTGCCCTTTAACCACTTCTGGCCCATTGCCTCTCGATAAA
Source organism: Candidatus Omnitrophota bacterium (assembly GCA_027065215.1). GTDB lineage: Bacteria > Omnitrophota > Gorgyraeia > S143-82 > S143-82 > S143-82. The sequence continues at coordinate 5,164 of JAMOOT010000294.1, forward strand.
CTATCTCCAACTGTTCACTGACCGCCTCAGAATCCGGGCATAAATCTCTACCCGGAGAAAAACGATGATAATACACATTTACTACCTCATAAGGCTTAAAGTAGATAGGCATCTCCAATTCTTTGGCAATACGCCAGACCTTGATTGTCTCAAACTGATTTAAAGAGGTAATCACCATCTTCAGAGAACACTTCACTTTTTTTCTCTTTGCCCACAAAATAAACTTTAGTGCTCGGTCAAAACTCCCATCCACCCCTCGCTGCCTGTCATGAACTTCTTTTACACCATCCAAACTTACAGTAATGCTAATCAATGGGAGGAACTTTTCTAACCTCTCTAATTTCTCCCTTGCTATGTCCAAAGTCCCATTAGTAGATATGTGGATAAATGTTACCTTCCCCCTTAATCGCTGGGCCAGTAAGTATCTTAGAAAATCATCAAAATTTGGCCACAGAAAAGGCTCCCCACCAGTAAGAGAAAGCCCAACTGGAAAAAACGGTTCAATAAATTTCTTTACTGGCTCCAGCGGTAAATCAATAGACTCTCTCCATAATGAACAAATTCTACATCTGAGATTGCACCGAGTGGTCAACTCTAAGGTTATTTCTTCTATCTCATTTACCACAATAATTCCTCCAAATCTAAATCGAGGGCAGTGAGACACCCAGATATCTTCCCGTCAGGATATGCTCGTAAGTATCGCATGCCTTCTATATTAAAATTGAATTTCAATTGTGTAGGCACATTTTTTCCACTGCAACCGTAGATTAAATCAGCAAATTCCTTATCCTCATAATTAACTGTAGAAGACACCAAAAGTGGCAATAATCTATCCGACCTACATATCCAATCAAGAATTACTATCCTATCACTTTCCTCATCTACTCGATAAACCATCTTCCCTATCTCTTCATCACCAAGACGGATCTGAACATAGTTATAGTATTGCGCAATCGGACAATTCACCAATCTATCCTCGTAGTAAGAAGGTGCAAAAAGACGAGAGGTCCAGTTTGCAGTCAAGAGATAATCCGAGGATGAAACTGGCAGCACTGAAATTCTTTTCGTCTTTTCTCTTCCTCGAGACAACAGATACACAACACCAACAATTTTGTATCCGGCCTTTGCCATTGTTTTATCCAACTCTGGTTCACAAACCACCCAATTTCTTTTTCCCGAGGCTCTTACCTTACGCGTATAGGAAATCAATATCCTTGCAAAACTCCAACGCCCCTTAGGCTGGTAAGCAAAAATGGAAACAGCATCGGCTCCCCAACTTTGCCCCTTATATTCACCTTTTCTATCTTGAATTAGTACTCCTAGTGCATCTGTATCATCATAAAAAAGCGTAGCTCTACCCCGAGAATATTTCCAGTGGATATAATCCTCAAATCGCACTCGGAAAAGGAATTTTCGGGAAATAAAATCTACCTTCCTCTCTAACTCCACCAACACTGGTAACAATTTCCTGCTATAAAAGGCCTTTTTCACCACAATACTGCTCCACAAAAGACACTACAAACTCCACTTCTTCACGCTCAATAAAAGAAAACAACGGTAAATGAACCACGGTATCATAATACCGCTTGGCATTTGGACATGGGTAAGGTGTATACTTCTTAAAGACTTCCATTTCAGACAAAGGACGATAGGGATGCAAGGGCCTTACTCCACGCCCCTCTAAGAAATCAATGAGAGAAGAAGAGGAATCTACAATTATTGGAAAATTTTGCATTATCACCACTTCATTTGCTCTTGCTTGTAGATATTTTACTCCTATATCTTCCAATGCCTTCTGATACCATTGCGCTGCCAGTATGCGGGACCTTAGTATTCCATCAATATATCTAAACTTCATCTGCACACAAATCA
>JAMOOT010000295.1 GCA_027065215.1 Candidatus Omnitrophota bacterium
CTGGGTTGATAAGTGTCTTTTCAATACCTAGATTAAGCCATTTCTCGAAAACCTCGAATCCCTTAGAAAATAGTTCACGATCCCATCTTGAATAAGGTATTATTACTGTTTCTGAGAAACCTAGTTCTTTCCTTCTACCTTTCCTTCCCTCTCTCTGGTAATATTCTCTCACATCATCCGGTAATCCTAGATGAACTATTCTCTTAACAAGCCCAATATCTATGCCTTGTGAAAGTGTTCGTGGAGACACTATTACCTTAATTTCTCCTCGCCTAGCCTTCTCCTCTATTTCTTCTCTCTTCTTCTTAGGAACAAGGTGATGGTGAGCAGCTATGGGGGCTTCTTCACCATACCTATACTTGATAGTCCTTACAAGTTCTTCAGCTTGGGAAATACTATAGGTGAATACTATGGTTACATATCTGTCATTTAAATACTCCTTTATGATCTCAGCAGCATCAATAGTTGGTAGTGGTAAATCTATGTCATAGCTATGAGCCATAGATATTATTCTGTGGAGGTTCTTGGAGAAATACTCGTAGGACTCAATAGCCTTAAGTAATTCTTTTCGAACAGGCTCCTCCTGAATACTCTCCACAACCCCGCGTTTCCCACGGAGTATTTCCCATATAATCTTGAGGTTCTTGCCCAATACAATATATAGATAATTCTTAATACTGAAAGGCTTACCCTCCACAACAACGTATTCTCTACCAGTTATTTTCTTTAAATAATCTCCGAGATCCTCGGGATTTGAGAGAGTAGCCGTCAATATTGCTATTTGAGGTTTTTTATCACTTATCCTTGATAAAATACTAAGCATTGCCAGCAATAAAGCAATACTCCTAGGCCCATAGAAATCGATCTCATCGATAACAATTAAATCAATATCCTTATAGAAGCTATATAAAAGGGCTTGAGTGGGATGAATCAGAAGCTTCTTGAGATCGTGGAGGATAAAGGCTGGATTACTAACAATTACATTAGACCTAGCAACAAGATCTCGTAAACCACTCCTCCCAACTTCACGGACAAGTTCTTGTCTTTTAACACTATCAAGTTGTAATGGTTCATCATTAATAAGTCCAAGATACTTATTTATCCTCTTAATCTGATCATTTGCAAGAGCCAAGGTAGGATAGAGGACAAGAGCCCTAAAACTCCCCTGTTCCCTGATCTTCTCCATAACGTAGAGAACCCAAACCTCAGTCTTACCACTCCCAGTACCAGACCTTATAATTAAGTTAAATC
>JAMOOT010000296.1 GCA_027065215.1 Candidatus Omnitrophota bacterium
AGATGACTCAACAAGGTCAGGTCTACAGGTGTGAAGTTTGTGGAAACATAGCAGAGGTGCTCCATCCAGGTGCAGGGGCACTAATCTGTTGTGGAAAGGAAATGACTCTTCTGGAGGGGAAAACCGCTGACTCCTCTGGGGAAAAACATGTGCCTTTCATCGAATACATCGATGGGAAATATATAGTGAGAGTAGGGCAAAACGCTGCTCATCCAATGGAAGACAATCACTATATAGAATGGATCGAATTGGTAGTAGATGGTGTAATACACCGAAAGTATTTAAGGCCCGGTGAAAGGCCAGAGGCTGAATTTGATAGATCAAAAGGCCAAGAGGTATCCGCTCGGGAATATTGTAACATACATGGTCTTTGGACAAACTAAAAATAAAAAAGGAGGTGGCAGATGAACAGATCAATCAAGGGGACTCGTACTGAAAAGAACCTTCTCACTGCCTTCTGCGGTGAATCTCAGGCCAGAAACCGCTACACTTATTTCGCATCTCAAGCCAAAAAAGAAGGATATGAGCAAATCGCAGGTATCTTTTTAGAGACCGCAGAGCATGAAAAGGAACACGCTAAACGTCTATTTAAGTTTCTGGAAGGAGGAAGTGTAGAGATATCTGCCTCATTCCCAGCCGGCACTGTTGGAGATACCAAGGAAAACCTCAAGGCAGCAGCAGGAGGAGAGAACTATGAACATACGAGAATGTATCCTGAGTTTGCCAAGGTTGCTGAGGAGGAAGGGTTTCCAGAGATAGCCGCTGTCTTTCGATCTATTGCCGTAGCAGAGAAATGGCATGAAGAGAGGTATCTATCTCTTCTAAAAAAGATGGAAGAAGGAAAGATATTTAAAGAGGATAAACCAATTCGGTGGAAGTGTCGCAACTGTGGATATATCCACGAAGGCCCTGAACCACCTCAGAGATGTCCTGCCTGCGCCCATCCTATGGCCTTTTATGAGAGACTGGCTGAAAATTACTGATAAGACTTGTCGATAATAAAAGAAAGGCTACATCTATCAGATGTAGCCTTTCTTTATCACAACCTTTATCAAAAGATAAAGATCATCCTTGCCATTTCTCCATGGCGAGTTTCTTTATCTCTCCACGAACTGGGATGGGGTATTTCCCAGAAAAACAGGCAGTGCAATAATGGTTGTGATTACCTACTGCCTTCAACATTCCCTCTAAGGAAAGGTATCCTAAGGAATCTACCTCTAAAAATTTTTCTATCTCTTGATACCTCATT
>JAMOOT010000297.1 GCA_027065215.1 Candidatus Omnitrophota bacterium
GTATCTATCATATATATGTCCTCCTTTTTTAGTAAACAGTAAACAGAAAAATCAGTGAACAGGTTATCAGTGGTCGGATATGGAATCCGCCCCTACGCCCATATGTTGGTGTATTGGTGTATTGGTGTATTGGTTATTGGTGTATTAGTGTATTGGTTATTGGTATATTGGTGTATTGGTTATTGGTATATTGGTTCACTACTATTCCCTCTTCCTGTTCACTGTTCACTGATATTGGCACCTCATCCACCCATCAACCCATTCACCCATCAACCCATATACCCATCAACCCATCCACCCATTCACCCATCAAAAAACTCCTATCTCTTTTAAAAACGCCCCCAAGGCCCCTAAAATAGAAATGCCGATAGAAATTGAAAACATTTTTAATGTAAAATTTCTTAAATCCTTATCCCTATTGTCAAGCTTATCTGAAAGCTTCTCTATTGAAGCTATGATTTGCTCAAATCTCTTGTCCACTTGCTCAAATCTCTTATCTACTTGCTCAAATCTCTTATCTACTTGTTCAAATCTCTTATCTACTTGTTCAAATCTCTTGTCCACTTGCTGAAAACGATAGTTCATATCGTCTTTTATGTCTTTTAAAGCTGTTTTTAGATCATCCTGATTTTTCTTTAATTCGTCGATCTGAACCTGGAGCAAGTCAAAACGAGCATCAAAATATCTCGTATTAGGAAAAATACCGGCTATTAATGTTTGAAATTCTGTAGGAATTGCTTCTTTTCCTTTTTTTTCTTCTTTTTCCATTTTTTACTCCTCCCTCAAAAGAGAATCCATGGGCGGATATGGAATCCGCACCTACATCCTGTTCACTGTTCACTGATATTAGCACCTCATCCACCCATCAACCCATTCACCCATCAACCCATATACCCATTCACGAATCACTATAAATCTTCTGTATCTCCTGCACAGACGAGGCAATGCGAAGAGTTTCACTAATGGTCTCAAGGATATCTATGTCCTTAATCTTTTTTATTTCAGGATAAATTTTCAATCCCTCACAACCAAACTTAAGTTCTAAACCAAGCTTTATGGCTGTTAAAAGGCCTTGTCGAATCCCCTGCCTCATACCTTGCTGCATGCCCTTCTCAATGCCTTGCTGAATCCCTTGCTGGATGCCTTGCTGAATCCCTTGCTGGATGCCTTGCTGGATCCATCTTTCTGCTGTTGTTGGCATATCCAACTCCTTTAGTAAGGAATTTATTTGTTCTTCTGGA
>JAMOOT010000298.1 GCA_027065215.1 Candidatus Omnitrophota bacterium
GTAACTGGTCCTGGATCAATTCCGGGGGAAACGGACCAAAAGGAGAGGCCTTGTATAAGGCATTCATTGCTATTATGAATAGAGATCGCGGGGCAGATGACCTCTCTGGAACTACATGGGCCTCTACCAATCTTCCTTTTGAATCTAAGATAAACGAGATAAAAACATCTCCGCCTCTCATTCCCCGTCGATATAAGAGAAATGCCGTATCTCTTATCTTGTGCCTAATATCATCATAATATTTGAGATAATAGGCCTTTACTTTCGGGTCAGCCGGGACCTTTTGCACTTCTATCATCTTCTTAAATAATTCATCATCTATTGCCTCAGGGGAAAGAAAATCTATTCTTTTCATCTTCTCCACTACCATCGGAGAGATCCCCTGATTGCTCTTTTGCCTTGGTAAAAGTCTTTTCCCTCTCTTTCCCTCTTTCCACATTTCTTTCCGCATCTCTATCTTGGCTTTGGGAGAGGCCTGTTTTTTACTTACATACTGAGGCGGTGGTGGTTGGGGAGAAGAACTTAACGTCCTACGATAGATCAACCTCGGTGCCTCGCCGGGCCTAACCCTCAACTTAGGGATATTACAAAACAACACTAAATGAACTAATAAAGACAGGCATAAGGCCAAATCAAAAATTTTATCAGAGAAGCAACGACTTAACCCGTTCCACATCCTCTTTAATCGCCTCCTTCAAACACCTTAAATTCGAGAACGTTTTCTGCTCTCGCAAAAATTCCATTACCATTACCTCTATTCTTCTATTATATAAATCTCCTGCAAAATCGAATATATGTATCTCAACCCGCATCTCTTTTCCTCCAAGGGTAGGCCTCCTGCCAATACTCATTACTCCCATCAGAACTCGACTTCCCAACCTTACCTTTACTGCATACACCCCCTCGCACAAAAGTAAATCCCCTTCCCAATCCAAATTAGCTGTGGGATATCCTATTTGTCGGCCTAAGCCATCTCCTCTGATCACCTTACCCCAAATTCTTGGCCAATATCCCAAGAGAGATCTTGCTTCCTCAATTCGAGCATGAGAAAGACACTCTCTTATCCAGGTGGAAGAAATCCTCTGCCCTGCCTTTTTCTTCGGCGATAGAACTTCAAACCAATGAGGTAGATCCTCGGCTGTTTTTCTATCAGAGCCTATGGTAAAATTCTCACAAACCAAATATCTTGTAACTCCAAATCGAGTCTTTATCTCACCAAGAAACTCTTCTGCCTTCATCTTAGCCAAAGAAGAAGAGAACTCAATCACAACTGGAGATAGTCCCATCTTCATCAACATCTCAATCCGCCTCTCATAAGGAAGAATCAGCGGTAAGTGTTTATCTGTTAGGATATCATAAGGATGAGGATGGAAGGTAAAAACTACCCGCCCTTCCCTAAGTTTGAGTTGCTTCAAGAGATATCGATGGCCTATATGCAGACCATCAAACACACCTATGGCAGCCCACGATCTAATCTTACTTAAAGTAGATGGGACGAATAGCAGATTCATTTATTTCTTCCACAGGAACCGCTTCTTCTACTCTAAATGGCCCAATCCGTGTGCGATGCAATCGAGACTGATATGCTCCACAACCCAATGAATCACCGATATCTTCACAAAGTTTCCTGATATAGGTCCCTTTTGAACAAGCAACTATAAAATCTACCTGTGGTAAGGCTATGCGGGTAATATCCAGTTTATAAATCTTGACCCTACGGGGAGGCCTCTCTACTACTATCCCCTTTCTGGCCAGTTCATAAAGCCTTTTGCCTCGATGCCTAAGGGCAGAGACCATTGGTGGCACCTGTTCTATCTCTCCCACGAACCGAGAAAAAACACCTTTTATTTTCTCCTCTGTGATATCATCACCTATCTGGAACTCCGCAATCACTTTGCCCTCTGCATCTCCTGTATCCGTCTTTTTCCCAAGTGTCATCGTCGCCTCATACTCTTTATCAAACTCAACAAACCGGTTAGAGAGTTTTGTAGCCCTACCAATCAATAACACAAGCAAGCCCGTAGCCATTGGGTCTAATGTGCCTGCGTGGCCAATCTTCCTCAACCCTAACCTCTTCCTGGCAACATCCACCACATCATGAGAGGTTATGCCCTTAGGTTTATTTACCAGCATTATGCCGAAGGCTTGGGATGACATATTTTATCTCCTGTTTCACTGCATCTACCACCATCTTAACGACATCTTCCATCTCCCCTTCTATACTACACCCACTGGCAGTAGAATGCCCTCCTCCTCCAAACATCTGCGCTACCTTGTTGACATCCACCTTACCTCTCGAACGAAAATTTATTCTAACTCTTTTCTCCCCAGCGGGCTTAAACAACAAAAAGACCTCTGCATCCTTCACCTGACGAGCGATATTCAGCACCTCGTCTGATATATCATACATTGCCTTGCCATCTTTCACTCCCAAGGGGGAATATATCATCCACACTACCTTGCTTCTCAAAGCAGAGGAGATAGTAGCCAATGTCTCAGCAACCACCCTTATCTGGTGAAATGAACGATGTTCATATATCTTTTGATAGATCGCATAACCATCAATCCCTACTGAGAGCAAATCAGCGGCTGCCTGATGGGTAAAGGATGTGGTATTGGGATAACGGAAACAACCTGTGTCATTCACGATACCTGCATAGATATTTACTGCCTCTCTCTTTTGAAAATCCATCTTGGCGGCCTTGAAAAGGCGATACATCATCTCACAAACAGATGATGCCTTCGGCTCTACCCAGTTTATCTCACCAAACAAGGTGTTGCTTATATGGTGGTCTATATTTATATAGACCTTATGCCTATACCTCTCATAAATCTGACCCAATCTATCTTCTCCGGAACAATCTACTGTTATAACTGCATCATAATGAATCTCATCCAATGCCTCTGGCCCTAAAATATGTTTACTCCCGGGGAGAAATGAGAATTCCTGCGGGACAGGGTCTTGATCAACCATAAAAACATTCTTCCCTCTCCGCTTCAAAAAACTGGCCAATGCAAGTTGACTTCCTAACGCATCACATTCCGGATTTATATGGCAGGAGATAACATAATTATCGTACCTATCTAAGAAGTCTATTAATCGATAGAGTTCATCCGTACTAACTAATACCTTATTCACAATCCAATTCCTCCCTGTATATCTCAAACTTTAGTTTGGGCATATGCCTCCAAGGCAGCTTCTTGGCCAACAAAGAACGAATAAAACCACTGGCCCTGCCCAAGGCCATCAAACTACTTTCCTCATTACCGAAAACGCTTACAAATACCCGAGCGGTTCGATAATCCGAGGAAAGTCGAACGTCATTGATGGTCACCCAGCCAAGAGCAGGGTCTGATAGATCTGAAAGAACAATCTCTGATATGCACCGCTTTAATTCTGATTCATAACGATTCTGAACCATATATCAACCCTTTCCAAACCCCGAATCTGATGATTATACCAGATTCAACTTGCCCTTAACAAAGCAAAAATTTATAATGTTAACAGTATGAAAAAGATAGATGAGATATTAAACCACTGTGTCAATTTGCAGGCCTCTGACATATTTTTGCGCCCGGGTGGGCCTGTGTATGCCAGGATTCTGCGAGAAATAGTACCTATAGAAGAATTTGGGAAATTTACCGTGCCGGATATAGAGGAGTTCATCCGCGAAATCACCCCTGAAAACATTCTCCCGATATTCCTTGAACGAAAAGATGCTGATTTCACCGTCTACCGTCCAGACTCGGGTCGGTTTAGGGTAAGTCTACTCTATCAGCGAAACAACCCAGCTGTTGTGCTTCGCCACATAAAACCCGTTCCGGAGACATTTGAGGAACTTAATCTCCCCCCAGATCCTCTAAAAAAATTGTGCCACGAGCAAAACGGGATTATAATGTTAACCGGGACCACTGGAAGTGGCAAATCTACTACTATTGCCGCAATGCTGCAATATATAAATCATCATTTCAACAAACATATACTCACATTAGAAGACCCGATAGAGGCAATATTTTTTGACGACAAGAGCATCTTTAATCAACGTCAAATTGGCTTAGACGTATCTAACTACCAAGTGGCCTTACGACAGGCCATACTACAAAGCCCAGATATAATCTACGTGGCTAACGTCCGTGATAAAGAGACTATGGAGGCGGTTCTTACAGCAGCCGAGACAGGTGTCCTTGTCTTTGGAACACTCCATACAAACAACGCTGTCCAGAGCATTGAAAGGATGGTGAGTTTTTTCCCTCCCCACCAAGGGGATGATATCCGACGCAGACTATCCCTGCTTCTTAAGGGAGTAATATCATTAAAACTAATTAGACGAAAAGACGGCAAGGGCCTTGTGCCTGCTTATGAGATACTCATACTTACTCCAACCACCGCCTCTATAATACGAGATAACGAGTTGAGCAAACTCCCTCGATATATTGAAGATGGAGGGATTTATGGAATGTCCTCACTAAAGCAAAGTTTAGCAAATCTCGTGCGGGCGGGTATAATCTCTAAATCTACGGCCATAAAATACGCAGAAAGCAAGGACGAACTTCTTTTGGCGCTGCCAGATATACCAGATGACGATGATAATACTGATGAAGGTACCTATGGACATGGAATAGGCCCTGATGAGGGGCCTACTCCAACTATTGTAGGAGAATACGAATTATAGGAGGTCTCTATGGCGAAAAGACACGGTTCATGGTGGAAACGATTCCTGCATTTTTGTTCTGACAATTTACTTTACATTGTGGTAGGATCCATTTTTCTGATCGCCACTGTCTTAGGAATTGTATTGCTTAGTAAACTTGACCCATACCATCGCCTTTCACTTTTGGCAAACGCGCTCATTTGGATACCTATGGGTGCACTTAATACCATCCTCTTCGTCATATTTCTGTACTGGCTTCATTATGGCGGCGGGAGTTTTGCCAAATTGGTAGCCAAAGGCGTAAACCCAGCAGAGGTGGGAGTACACTGGGACGATGTGGTAGGAATGGAAGAGGCAAAACAAGAGGCAATGGAGGTGGTTAATTTAATAAAGGACCGGACAAAGATAAAGAAAATCGGTGGTAAGGTACTGCGTGGAATACTTATGGTGGGCCCACCAGGATGTGGTAAGACATACCTTGCCAAGGCTATTGCCACTGAATCCGGCCTTCCTTTTCTATCTATATCGGGTAGTGAATTTGTAGAAATCTTTGTCGGAGTGGGTGCATCAAGGATGAGAAAACTATTTAAAACTGCCCGTCGGTTAGCAGATGAATATGGAGGATGCATTATCTTTATCGACGAAATAGATGCTGTCGCCCGACGAAGGGTATTTAGCGTATTCGGGGGAACGGAAGAAACCAACAGCACTCAGAACCAGTTGTTGGCTGAAATGGATGGCTTGAAAAGCGATGACAAATATAATATCGTGGTCATTGGTGCTACCAACGCAAGCGAAGAAACCCTGGATCCTGCCCTGCTTCGTCCGGGAAGGTTTGACCGAAAGATCTATATCGATCGCCCTTCATTACAAGATCGAGAAAAACTATTTGCATATTATCTGTCCAAGGTAAAGCACGACCCTGACATAGATGTTGGCAGACTTGCCCGCCGAGCAGTATACAAAAGCCCGGCGGAGATATCCAATATAGTACGAGAGGCAACTATGATTGCCCTGCGAAACGGAAAGGAAGGCATCGGATGGAAAGAACTATCAGAGGCAATGGAGAGAATAGATTTGGGGATCAAACATCGAACCCATCTCACCCCCCAAGAAAAAGAACGCGTTGCCTACCACGAGGCTGGACACCTTGTGGTAATGTACCTACTCCATCCCACTGACGATGTATTCAAGGCCTCTATTATCTCTCGACGACACACTCTCGGTGTGGTCTACCATCAACCCCGAGAAGAATTTTATACATCTGATAAAGAACGAATCCTTGCCAACATCAAAGTCGCCATGGGAGGATATACTGCCGAAAAGATACGATTCGGAACAACATCAGACGGAGTAGGAGGTGATTTTCACCATGCAACTCAACTCGCTCATCGAATGGTCTGGCAATTAGGGATGAATTCCTTAGGGATAGTAGGGGACATCTCTGCCCTCCCATCTGAGCACCTATCAGAAGAATTGAAGGCAAAACTTAACAACGATATGCAAAGCCTTCTTTCTTCAGCCCAAAGAGAAGTAGAGGACCTTCTCAACGCCGAGAGGCCCATATTAGATCGTTTTGCCAGAGAACTTATAGCAAAAGAGGAATTAGAATACGATGAGATCGAACGCATTTTTGCCGAATACGGCAAGACAAATCCTCGTTTTTCTCCTAACACTTAATTTGGTTGGTTGCGGGGATCTCTTCTCTCTTTATAAGGAAGAAGAGATCCCCACCAGAATCCAACAGGTCTTAGAGAAAACATATCATGTGCATTCCTCTGTAAGGGTGGTAGAACAAACACTCTGGGTCTACATCCCTCTACCATTTTCCTTACTAAAGGCCTCTCCTATCCAACAAAAACGCCTGCGAGACATCTTCAATGATGCAACTTATACAACCTCTCGTATTCTCTGGAACAGCAAAAACAAAGATCTAAAATTTTATGCCATTGTTATCGCAGATATAACTTCAGGATTTATCCTGTATACTATAGGGCAAGTAGAAGATCTCAAAAAATACTACTTTGAACGGATTTCTATTGATGAATTCTCCAAACGAAAGATCTTCGACAAAACCCTCGCATTAGAAATCATCGGAGACAAAGAAGGCAAAACATTCCCTTATTTTAATATTTCTATGCCAAACTTCTTAGCCGCACTGATAAGTCAGCGAGCAAAAGGGGAGATAGATAGTGATATCAAAATAGATTGGGATACCACCTCTATGGACCACCAAAAATATATGTTTTCCTTCTATCTACCGTCAGA
>JAMOOT010000299.1 GCA_027065215.1 Candidatus Omnitrophota bacterium
CCTGCCTCACCTCTCTGTTCGGTATCCGTAACTTATACTCTATAAACCCTTCCTCTGCTATCATCTCATCTATCGTCAAATACCCTGCCTGATACAATATCACCTCCGGCCTTATATTCTCCACATCAAACCTATCCATCATCTCTTCACCGACTACTAAATTGCTCAGCTCCGGTATGTAGAAATTCCCACTCTCTATCAACTTAATTAGAAAATTCGGCGTCCCCGTGCTGAACCAGTAATCCTTAAATACACATCCCCTATCCACAAACCACAGCACATCAAATGGATTGTACAACTTATCCCCTAAAAAACTGTACCCGTTATACCACTCCTTTACCTCCTCCAAATCTACATTATGCCTCTTTATCTCCTCCCCTAAATATCTTTCTAATTCCTCTTGTGTTATCCCTACAATATTGCCATACCTCGGATCTAACGATATATCCTTCAGATTATTCAATCCCGAGAATATCCCTGCCTTGCTAAAGCGCGTTACTCCTGTCAATAGAATAAACTTCAAATACTCATCCAAATCCTTCAATAACGAATAAAATCCTTTCAAATATTCCCGCACCTCTTTGGCTATCTCTGGCTCATCTATGTTATCCAGTATCGGTCGATCGTATTCGTCTATTAACACCACTACCTTTTGTCTATACCTCTTCACTGCACCTAATACCAACCTACGGAAAAAGTTCTCAACTATTTCTCTATCCTCTTCTACATCTAATCCTAAATAATCTCTGTACTCCAACAACAACTCCACCAACTTCTTCCTCAAATCATCAACCGAACCGGCACTTGGCATACTCAACAATATCACCGGATACCTCTTTTCCCAATCCCACCTATTATGTATCCACAACCCCTCAAATAATTCCCTCTCCCCCTCAAACAAATACCTTATCGTGGACAACAACAAACTCTTACCAAACCTACGCGGACGGGAAAGAAAAACCACAGAACTGGTAATCAATAACCTATATATCTCTTTCGTCTTATCTATATACAAATATCCCTTCTCATCCGTCCGTAACTTCTTAAAATCCTGTATCCCTATCGGCATTAACTTATTCATATACGCCTCCTATATCCTCCTTATCTCCATCTCCCCAACTGCCCTTCCCTCACTATCTATATTTATCCCCACCAAATACATCTCTCGTCCTTGCCCCTCATACTTCTCCCAATACCTCCTCTCCTCTATCTGCTTTATCGCCCGCTCCTGGGCGTCGG
>JAMOOT010000300.1 GCA_027065215.1 Candidatus Omnitrophota bacterium
GACAGTAATCGTAAAGATGAATAACTGAGGTTAATCGTGGATGCTTTTTGCAGCTGTTATACCATTCTACAACACACAGATAAAAAACTTCATCACCCACGAATACCTCCAGGAGACTAAAAGACGTTAGATGGTACTTCGAAATTATTTGTGGATGAGCTTCCGCTCATCCACTGCACCCTCTCCAACTCACTTGAATGTCTGAATGTTCTTGCCAACGTTCAATCCATAATCGCACAAGTCTCTAGTATGATCCCTACGTTGTTCCAAGATATCTCTTCATTAACTCCTGAATATTGAGCTGGAGTACAGCCAAGAGTCTGATGTCTTCTTAGAAAGTTATGTATTATTCCTCTCAGCTGGAAAAATCTTGTTCCACATTCGAAATTCTTAATTCCTCTCATCTTAACTTCCTTTGGTCTGATCTCAGAATGATATCTCTCTATCCTGTTCTGACTTACAGCTACAACTCCTTTTCCATATGGTACAAACTTGGTTTCAAAGTGAGCATGAACATGTTTCAATTTTCTATAACCCCTAAGAAAATCATAGATGTGACACTTGTCAGTAACGACTATCTTTGGATAGAATTCAGCCTCTTTTACAGCCATTTTGAAAACCTTTATCGCAGATTTTCTGTCCCTCTTATCAGAGAGTAACGTTGCTATGACGTTCCTGTTTTCATCGTATACCGTAATCAAATAACCTATCTTTCCAGGTCTTTTCTTGGATCCTACTCTATTGATGAACATCTCGTCCATATACCATATATCAGAGTACCTTGGCTTGTAGATTTTTGATATCCTCTGAAAATGAGGTGCAAACTTCTGAATCCAGTTGAGTATGGTTCTACCACTTACCTTTATATTCATTACATCCTTTATCAAGATAGAGCACTCGTTACTCGAAAGATAGAATTCTGTGTACAGCCTTATTGCAAATAATATAACACTTGGAGAATGTCTCATGCCCTTGAATGGACTCTTGCTTCTCTCTGTGAAAGATTTGCCACAGCTTTTGCATCTGTACCTCTGCTCAGCGTTAGATTTATACCTGTAAAATCCATTCTTCACCACGTCCTTACTCCTGCAGTAAGGACATCTTATACCGTGCATTCCCATCCCCACAACCCAAATGGAATGCACGGTACATCTTATTTATCCACAATTAACTTCGCAGTACCGTATCCTTATCTGTAGAAATGGATAGGTGGCGCTGCTCTATCTGGAATTAAGGAA
>JAMOOT010000301.1 GCA_027065215.1 Candidatus Omnitrophota bacterium
CATATACCCCAATACAGATCCGGGAGCATCGCAGATATTAGAGACCATAAAAAGACGAATAAGCAACAGGGTTAGGTTTTTCCCCACGTTGGATAGGGATCTCTTTATCAACCTGTTGAGGAATACATTGACTTTGGTGGGTAATTCAAGTATGGGATGGCTGGAGTGCCCGTATTTAGGGGTCCCCGTGGTAAACGTAGGCAATAGACAGAAAGGGAGAATCAATGCAGGGAATGTGCAGAGGGTTGGCTTGGAGAGGGAAGAGATATTATCTGCCCTTCAAAGATCTTGCTTTGATGAGGAGTATAGAAAAAGGGTTGTGGTGAAAAATGAGTTTTATGGCAATGGGAAGGCAGGAGAGAAGGTGATTTCGGCTATAAAGAGTATAGATTTGGAAGATAAAAGATGGTTAGTAAAGGAGAGATTTGTATGACCGAGTTGGTGATAGCAGTTCATCCCGACGATGAGACCTTAGGGGCAGGGGGGACATTGTTGAAGTCAGTCCATCAGGGCAACAAAGTAGTTTGGGCAATTGTAACTCGCGATAGGAACAATTACCACAGACAGTCTCAGATAGTGGATAAAGTGCGTTCATCTTACGGATTTGCGGATTTGATCTGGTTGGGTTTTGATTGTGCCAGATTAAACACATCTGATTTGTATGCATTGGTCCAACACTGGGAGGAGATATTGGATAGAGTAAAACCAGAGAGGTTGTATATCCCGTGGGAGGGGGATATCCACTCAGATCATCGGATCGTCGCTGAGAGCCTTAAGGTTTGTTTCAAGAACCATCGTTTCCCTTTTATACAGGAAATCCTTGCCATGGAGGTGATAAGTGAGACGGATTTTGGTATAACAGCATCTTCTACTGCATTTGTCCCAAACGTGTTTGTGAATGTGGAAGATGTGTTTGAGAAAAAGATGGAGATATTGTCCCTTTACTCTGACCAGATTGCCCCGCATCCATTCCCTCGCAGTATAGAGGCAATAAAGGC
The DNA here is from genome assembly GCA_027065215.1 of Candidatus Omnitrophota bacterium. Taxonomy (GTDB): domain Bacteria; phylum Omnitrophota; class Gorgyraeia; order S143-82; family S143-82; genus S143-82. Next base: position 999 of record JAMOOT010000301.1, read on the forward strand.
CCTTGCTATTCTCAGAGGAAGAATGATAGGCAAAGTTTATGCTGAGGCATTTAATCTGCTGTTTAGCAAGAGATGAAATTTTTAAATCCCTTACGACGAGGTTGATGTGACCCTTAGTAAGAAGACGGTTTTAAACTGCCTGTATCTGGTTTTTCCCCAACCGCTTAGCGCGATAAAGTGCAGCGTCGGCCAATTCAATAAGATCCTCTTTATTCTTGGCATCTTTCGGATAACTGGCT
>JAMOOT010000302.1 GCA_027065215.1 Candidatus Omnitrophota bacterium
CCTTTGTTAAGGTCGAAGGAGGATACAGAGAAGGAGAAGAATGATGTTCAGGTGGAACAAGATGGCGGACAAGAAGAGGTAGATGTGGAGCAGGAGAGTTTAGAGAGGGATTTGAGGTGGTGGAGGTTTCGGAGGTGGTTCCCAAGAGATGAGTGATGTAATAGGTCTCACGGGTGGGACGGGTTTTATTGGAAGGCATTTTCTTATGTCTTTACTGAATGAGGGATATGGTAAAGGCGATTTGGTGGTTTTAGTGCGAAGGCAGTCGCCTTATAGAGGATGGGTTGAGGGATTGGGAGTGAGGTTGGTTTATGGTGATGTTGGGGATGAGGGGGCAGTGTCTCGTTTTGTATCTTTGGTGAAAGGGGGAACTGTAGTGCACTGCGCTGGGTTTGTAGGTAGGGATAAAGAGAGACTTTGGCGGGTGAATGTCTTGGGGACGAGGAGGTTATTGGAGAGGATAAAAGGCTTTGGGATAAGGCGGTTGGTGTATCTCAGTTCGGTTGCGGTGCTCTCTGGGAATAGGGAGTTGCCGTTGCGGGATAATATGGAATTACGGGCGTCTATGGATTATGGCCAGTCTAAATTGGAAGCAGAGAAGTTGGTTTGGCAGGCGGTTGAGGAGGGTATTCCTGCGGTAATACTTCGTCCGGGGATGGTCTATGGAGAAGGGGAGCCGCATATGCTTCCTTGGGTTGTTAACTTGATGAAGAGGGGACTGTTTTTCTTATTTGGGAAGATGGACAATCCATGGCATTTGTGTGGGATGGAAAATCTTTTGTGGATTATGGAAAGGGCAATGGTAGATGATTGTATGTTGGGTAGGGCATTTATTTGTGCTGACGAGCAGGTCTTGACTGGGGAGGAGGTCTTCGGAACGATCGCTGGTGCCGTAGGTTTAAAAAAGGTGAGGAGGATTCCAGAATGGATGTGTGCTCTGTTGGTTCGGGTTCCAAAGATCTCAAACGTTGTGAGATTTATGCGTAAGGCGCGGATCTACGATATATCAGGGATAAAGAGTGTGGGGTATAGGGATGTTATTTCACCGAAGGAAGGGCTGGTAAAGGCGGTGAAGCATGCTTTGGAAGAAGTGAGAGGTTAACTATGGTCTTGAATAAAAAGGTTGCACAGATATTTTATGAGATTGCTCAATTGTTGGATCTTATCGGCGATAATCCATTTCGCCTTCGCGCTTATGAAAGGGCAGCGATGAGGGTGGAGTCTATGCCGGAGGACTTGGAGGAGTATGTCTTGCAAGATAAATTAGAGGAGTTGCCGGGTATTGGGAAGGATTTGGCTGAGAAGATAAAGGAGATATATCGCACGGGAACACTAAAGCAATACGAGGAGTTAAAACAGAAGGTGCCTTCCGGGCTCCTGGAGATGATGAGCATCCCTGGTCTGGGTCCGAAGAAGATAAAGTTGATTTATGACAAGTTAGGGATTACAACGATGGAGGAGTTAGAAAAGTATGCCCGGGAAGGCAGATTGAGATCTTTGTCGGGCTTTGGGCCCAAGACGGAGGAGAACATCCTGAAGGGGATAGAGTTCTTGAAGCGTAGCAAGGGAAGGTTGCCACTGGGACAGGTGCTCCCTTTGGCCATTGACTTGCGCAGGTACATAGAGGAGTCGGGGTTAGTTAAGCGGGTGGATGTGGTCGGTTCTATACGGAGGTTCAAAGAGACAGTGCATGATGTTGATATCTTAGTGGTGACAGATTCGCCACGTGAGATTATGGACAGGTTTGTGAGATATCCTGAGGTAGAGGAGATTATTGCTCAGGGAGAAAAGAAGTCCAGTATTATCGCCTCAGGAGTTCAAGTGGATCTTAGGGTCTTTGATGAGGAGTGCTATGGTGCAGCGCTTTTGTATTTCACTGGTTCAAAGGAACATAACATCCGGGTGCGACAGGTTTGCATAGAGAGGGGGCTGAAACTTAATGAATATGGTTTGTTTCGAGGGGAGAAAAGGGTGGCGGGAGCAAGTGAACAAGAGGTGTATTCTTACCTTGGTATGCAGTGGATTCCTCCGGAGATGAGAGAGGATCAAGGGGAGGTTGAGATTGCATTGCAAGGACAATTGCCTGTGTTGATAGATTTGGAAGATATAAAAGGGGATTTGCATATCCATACGGTTTATAGCGATGGAACAGATGAGATAGAGACGATAGTGAAGAAGGCAATATCCTTGGGATATAAGTATGTGGCGATTACGGATCATTCTCCTTCTTTAGCAGTGGCAAAGGGGATGACTGTAGAGAAGGTTCGTAGACAGGCGGAGGAAATAGCAAGGATTAATCGAAGGTATTCAAAGATTCGTGTTCTTTTGGGAATGGAAGTGGACATCTTGGCTGATGGGACGTTGGATTGTCCAGAAGATGTGCTAAATTGTCTTGACGTAGTGATAGCGGCAGTGCATTCTCGATTCAAAATGGGTAGAGAGGAGATGACGAATCGGATTATTAAGGCAATTAGTCATCCTAAGGTAAACATTCTCGCACATCCAACTGGTAGGCTTTTGGGAGAGAGAGATTCTTATGAGGTGGATATAGAAAGGGTTATGCGGGTAGCAAAGGAAAAGGGTGTTGCTATGGAATTGAATGCCTCGCCTCGTCGTCTGGATATAAATTCGGAAATGTGTCGTATGGCTAAAGAGATGGGGGTAATGGTGGCTATCAATACTGACGCCCATTCACATCAGCAGTTGGACTATATGAGGTTTGGAGTGGGGACTGCCAGAAGAGGTTGGTTGGAGAAGAAAGATGTCCTGAATACGTTGGAGTCGGATAGATTAATGGGTTTTCTGCGGAAGGAGAGATAAGGTGAATAGAAGGATATTTATAGTCTTATTAGTCTTGCTGTTAATTGGTATTGGTTTCTTAAGGTTGAGGAGGCATCGCTTGGTGAAGCATACCTTTGTTTTGATGGATACCTATGTGGACTTTGTGGTGGATAACGAGCATAGTAGTATTGTAGGCCTTTTGGCTAAAAGAGGTCGGGATTTGGAGAAGAAGTTGTCATTTTTTTCTCCGAATTCCTGTGTGAGTAAATTGAACGAAAGAAAGAATATCTCTGCCGAGGATGAGTGTTTTCCCATCTTAGCGGATTTGATAAACATAAGTCAGAAGGTTTGGAAGGAGACTGACGGGGCTTTTGATCCGGGATTTAGAGGAGATGTGCCTATCTCAAATGTGCAGGTGGACGGTAAGGGGATAATTGTTCCCTCAGGAGGGAGGTTTGATTTCTCTGGTATAGCTAAAGGTTATATAGTGGATGAATTGATAAGATTGGCAAGGGAAAGGGGTGTTGATTTTATTATGGTCAATGCTGGTGGGGATGTTGGTGTATGGGATAAAAAGGGAGTTGGTGTGTGGGTTGAGGTGAAGGATCCTCAGGCAGGGAGTTTAGATAGAGTAAGGATAGTTAGGGGGGCTGTTGCTACGTCGGGAAATTATTATCGGGGTGGTCATATTATTGATCCGAGAACCAAACGCGTAGTTTCTGGATTAATAAGTGCTTCTGCTCAAGACGGGTCTTGCGCAGTATCTGATGCATGGGCCACGGCTTTGTTTGTTTTGGGCAGGAAGGGATTGTCTTTGGCCGAGAACAGTGGGGTTGGGGCAATAGTTGGTCTTATAGGAGAGAGTGGCAAAATTGTGGCAATGAAAAATAATAGGTGGCAAAAATTTCTCGACAAGAAATGATTTTTGTTTCCAAAACATTTTAATAATCTGCTTGAATAAATTCAAGATGTATGTTAACTTAGAGTTACAGGTGGTGTGGGTTTTGTATATGGGCCTTAACGAGGGGGGTGAGAGATGGCGGTTGCCAAAAAAAAGACCACGGCTAAGAAGTCTACTGCGAAGAAAACCACGGCTAAAAAATCTGCTGCTAAGGCGACGACCAAAAAGAACACTTCTAAGGCCAAAAAGACTACTGCTAAGAAAACCACAACTAAGAAATCTACTGCGAAAAAGTCTGCTACTAAAAAAACTACTGCTAAGAAATCCACTGCTAAAAAAACAGCAGCAAAAAAGACAACAAAGAAGACGAAGAAAAAATAGTTTGTTTTGTTTAAAGAGATTACCAGGGGCAAGGTTTTTCCCTTGCCCTTTTTTATTGGAGGATAGGTATGCGTGGAATTAAGAAAGGAGTTGGTTTATTAATTTTGTTGATGGTTTTTGGAGGAGTGTTGCCTTGGGGATGGGCAGGTGATAAGAAATTGCCGTTTCCTCATGTAGCCAAATTTTGGCAGAGATTGAGCGATAAAAAGGTTCAGTGTCAGTTGTGTCCTCGGCATTGTATCCTTAGCCCTGGTCAGAGGGGAATTTGTGGGGTGAGAGAAAACAGAGATGGTGAGTTAGTTACTTACGGGTATGCTAATCCAGTTGCGTTGCACATTGATCCAATAGAGAAAAAACCTTTTTTCCATGTCTGGCCGGGTGCAAAGGCCTTTTCAGTTGCAATTGCGGGTTGTAATATGCGGTGTTTATTTTGCCAAAACTGGCAGATATCTCAGTCTCGTCCGGATGATGTTTACGGATTTATCCTTCTCCCTAACGAATTGGTGGATTTGGCAAGACAGTATCATACCAAATGGCTTGTTTATACATATACTGAACCCACGGTCTTTTACGAATATATGTATGAGAGTGCAGTGTTAGCTAAGAGGAGTGGGTTGTTTACTGCTATGCATACTTGTGGCTATATCAATCCAGAGCCATTAAGACAGCTGCTTCCCTACATAGATGCTATAAATGTTGATCTGAAGGGATTTAGTGAGGAGTTTTATAACCAGATGGGGCTGATGGCAAGTTTAAAACCAGTGTTAGAGACGCTTAAGATAATAAAGCAATCGGGTACTTGGCTTGAGATAACAAACTTGGTTATTCCGGGCTTTAACGATAATCCTGATGAGGTTAAGAAGATGTGTGAATGGATAGTGAAGAATTTGGGGCCAGATGTGCCTCTCCATTTTTCTCGCTTTTTCCCTTGTCATAAATTAACCAGTGCTCCACCGACGCCGATATCTACGCTGGAAAGATGTGTGGAGATCGCCCATCAGTCTGGTTTAAAATTTGTCTATATAGGTAATGTGCCAGGGCATAAATGGGAAAATACGTATTGTCCTCATTGTGGTGCGCTTCTGATAAAGCGGATTGGATATACTGTTGTGTTTAATAAAATAAAAGATGGCCATTGTCCTTTCTGTGGAGAAAAGATACCGGGTATCTGGAGAGGCGATAAAGGTGATAAAAAAACTGAATAGTCTTTGGTGGGGAAGCAAAGAATGTTTGTAGATAAAAGATCTGTAGAGGGGTGAAATTTGTAATAGATTATAGGAGTTCGTAGAGCGCTGGTTGATAATTTTATTACGAGGGCTTGATCACTTGTTTTATACACGTTTAAGTTGGTGTAACGTGTTGGTAGAATAGAATCATATACTGAAACAGAGCGTAGGAGGAAATAAAATATGGATAAATTAATGCCAATAGGGATACAGGATTTTAAGAAGTTACGTACGGACGAGAAGGGATACCTGTATATAGATAAGACGGAAGAAATATACAGATTGTTAACCACCAGTTCTGTGGTGTTTCTCTCCCGCCCGCGCAGGTTTGGTAAGAGTTTGCTGTTGTCCACGATAAGGTATTTGTTTGAGGGGGAGAAGGATCTGTTTGAAGGGTTGTGGATATGTGATAAGTGGGATTGGGAAAAGAGATATCCGGTGATAAGTATTTCGTTAGGTGGAGCGAGGTCAATAGAGGATGTGATAAGTGATTTGAAAGACCAGATAGATAGCAATGCTGAGCGGTTGAATGTGGAATTAGAGAGTGGAGATACAGTGATACGGTTTCGTCAGTTGATAAGGGGCACAAATGAGAAATATGGCGTTAGGGTAGTAGTGTTAATAGATGAATATGACAAGCCGATATTGGATAATCTGAATAAGAAAGAAGTAGCGACAGAGATAAGGGAATATTTGAGACGATTTTATTCTGAGATAAAGAATAGTGATGAGTATTTGAAGTTCATTTTATTGACAGGTGTAACGCGATTCAGCAAGGCAGGGATATTTTCAGGATTGAATAATTTAGAGGATATCTCATTGAATCCAGATTTTGGCAATATAGTGGGGATAACACAGGAGGAGTTAGAGAGATATTTAGGAGAGGAGATAAAGAGGCATAATGTAGATTTAGAAGAGGTAAAGGAATGGTATAACGGGTATAACTTTTTGGGGGATAGGTTGTACAATCCGTTTGATATCTTAAGGTTTATAAAGAATAAGTGCGTGTTTGATAATTACTGGTTTAATTCAGGGACACCGAATTTTCTGATTAAGTTGATAGAGAGTGGGAATTTCTATGTGCCAGAGCTAAGCAATTTGGTGGTAGGGAAAGAGATGATGGATAGGTTTGATGTGGAGAATATAAGGCCGGAGGTGATATTGTATCAGGCGGGGTACTTGACGATAGATGAGGTGATAAGGAGCCCGAGAGGAGGGATGTTATACAGGTTAAAGGTGCCGAATAAAGAGGTACGGATGAGTTTAAGCGATGCGATATTGGATTATTGGAGAGTAGTGGAGAAGGATAGGAGGGGGGAGTTAGAAGATGGATTGTATGTGGCATTGGGAAATGGTGATGTAGAAGGGATAAAGGGGTGGATAAAGAGATTGTTTGAGGCAATTCCGTATCATTACCACACAAATAATCCGATAAGTCAGTATGAGGGGTATTATGCAAGTGTCTTGTTTTCGTTTTTTATGTCCACGGGCTATGAGGTGCGGGGAGAGGATGTAAGCAGGAGGGGCAGGGCGGATATAGTGGTGCTGGCGAGGGATAAGGTATATGTGGTGGAGATAAAGACCGACGCCCAAGAACCAGCAATAAAGCAGATAGAGGA
>JAMOOT010000303.1 GCA_027065215.1 Candidatus Omnitrophota bacterium
GGTATGTTGGTTGGGAGAAGAATTGGTGTTATATATGGTCCATGAGAAACGTAAGTTGCCGTTAGGTTGAATCTCCATGCCGTTGAGGTATACAAGGGGCAGGGAATGGGAGGAAGCCATAGAAGGCCCCTGAGCCCAGAGTAGGTTGGGAGAGAAGATCTGTTCTAATGCGAATATTATTGCAATGAAAGGGGTGAATAGATGTTTTTTAGGTATCATTTTCTCCCCTTTTTCTTTACCAACTTCCAACCCAAACTAATCAAACTGATTAAGGCTCTCTTTTAAGAAAGATAGCAGGCTAAGTTAGTGTTGTCAGGAAAGAAATAGAAATAATAATAAAATAATTTTAAAGGAGTAAAAAATACTGTTTTTCTTTGAGAGAAAAGGGAGAAAAACGAGGCGCATGGGTATTATTTTTCGATTAAACTGAACGAATTTAGGTTAATTTTAAAAATTTTTAAAACAGTTCAGTTATTTCTATAATTTAATTGAAATTTATAGAAATATAATATATACTTTTAAAAATAGAGTTTAAAGCCAAAATCTTATAATCATAGTTTTTAATATATAATTTATGGGCAGACAGTTGTCAAGTAGAGTGAATCTATCTACAGGTTTTTCCTTGTGGAAGAAGGGATTATGCCTATTCCTTTCTTTCTTATTTCTATTTAATAATCTACTTTATGCTAATCCGTTTAGCAGTGTCTTACCTATTAATCCAACCTCTGTAAAAGATCGATCTGCTCAATTTACTTGTGCCTCTTATTCGTTGGCAAGGATGTTGGGATTGTCGCAAGGGCAGATAGCCCAGGAACTGGAATATCTGGATAGGTTGCAAGGGGACTTTTATCCTAAAAGTGTGTTAGGTTCATCTGTACTGGCCTTGGCCCGTCGGTATTATCCTGATGTAATTATGCTCAAGGTTAAGGATAAGGAGGAATTTTTGAGAGGGCAGGCCAGAGAATTGGTGCCATTTTTAGCATATTTTTCTTCTGGGCACTATGTCTTGGTTAAATTTGTTTCAAAGAGAGATGTGGTTTATTTTGATCCTTCTGGTGGACATCGTGTAGTATTGAAAGATTTTAAAGCCCGTTGGTCAGGGATATGTTTAGTGCGGGGGTTTGGTAAGTCGAGGTGGTTTTCTTATATAAAAGGAAGTAGGATTCGATCTGGGCCTGAGGATGCAATCGATACAGATGACTTGCTGCCCGGGACATCGCTGGGAGAGACTTTAACTTCGCTTGCTCTTGATTTTGCTACATCTGCTATTGGGGCGAAGTTTTTCCCTGTAAAGGGGCTTACCTTTTCCCAGACATTTGCTGCTAATATGATTGCTGGGAATTTGGCCAGCACACTTGGATCTGTGTTACAGAAGGCAGGTGTGGCCCCATCGACGGTTCAGATATTTACTATGGCCTCTTCAGCTGCCTTTCGGAATGGTATTTATGGGGCATATGGAGGAAATGTGAATTTTTTGGGGCATAAGTATGCCTTTAGTGGTGGTTTGAAAGGGTTTGGACAGGGTTTTGCGGTAGGGGCAATAAAGGGGACAGTAACTGGATCCTTAGCCACTGCTATAGAACGTACCGTTTTTGACACTTCTGAGTACGACGACAAAATGACTCGATATATGGCCAAGATGACTTCCTCTTTGATGGCTGGGGTGATAAGTTCTGGGTTGAACACTATGATATTAAAGGGGACAGACCTTTTTTCTCACTTAGGTCTGGAAGACATAGGACAGGTTGCTGATAATCCCACTTATCATGGGCCATTGGCCGATGCATTAGATCTAAAGGATGTAGATCTAAAGTCTCTTTCCACATTGGAGGCTGGATGGTATGGATTCAGGGAGGGATTGTATCAGGCGTTTCCATCGGCCCTGAATATAGGGACTACTATGTTAGCGGCTGATATGTTTGGGGAAGATGTCTTAGATTATATGCCATACATAAGCCCTGTCTTGACATCCCCGATAGTAAGCAAGGCCTATGGAATGGATTATACAACCGGTCTTCGGGCCTCAATATCAAGGGCAGCGGTGGGTGTGGCTACTGTTAAGTTGCTTGACTCATTAGGGGTGGAGGATGAACTCAAGAGAAGTATGTTGGGTTTTGCTATAGCAGATACGCTTTATGCGTTGGGAGCGGGAATAAAGGCAGGAGTTGACGGGATAGAATCTACTCGGTTTGGGACAGAGTTTTTGCGCCATTCTGCGTTATTCAACTTAGCGCGGGCTCCTTTTGACGCCTTGCAGGGCAGAGGCTGGGAGAGGATAGGTGTAGCGATACAGAATTCACCTGCGTTTGCTGATTATGTGGCGCGTTCTTATCATAATGGAGTAGCAGGGTTGGCGGAATTAGGGAATGCGGATTACAGTTCAGAATATTCCTACGAGTCCTTAGAGTTGGATCAGTGGAAGGATTGGGGATTGTTTGATTATCCGTTCAGTGTAGAGATGGCAAAAGATGTATATGGGAAGGACTGGCGGGGTCATCAGTTATTATACGATTGGCGATCATATCTATATACCAAGCAGTCAAATCTGTTGTATTCAGCCACTACAGAGGCAATAACAAATACTTTGGAGTGGAACTCCTCTGTGTCTAAGTGGTTAGGTTTTGGGACGAGAGGGTTTCAGAAAGGGAGTATTGGAGGGGTTCCCTTTGTAAATGAGTTCTACAGAAAGGGCGGAGGAGAGGTATCTCATCCACTTTACATCGACGGAAAGGATTGGGATACATCTCTTCAGGTGGATTTCTATCATGATCTCAAGACAGGTAAATACAGTGTAACAGGATATGGGATGAACTCTAAAGTGAAAGGTATGGGAGCAGATGGAGAAATTATGTTTGATGTTGATGATAAGGATAAAGCGTTTAGAAGTTTTGCAAATAACGTAAACCGATCTTTAGAAGATGAGAAGGTTGTTTCGGTTGAATTGAGAGATATTAATCAGGAATACTGGGGCAGGCGTATAAGTTTGCCAGATCTCAGGGTGGTAGCAAGGGCATGGGAAGGAGGCAAGTCCCGTGGATTAAGTATAGATGTAAAAAAAGGACAGGGATGGGATGGCCAGTATGTAACTATAAGTGATAAAAGCAAATTAGGTGAATTTAAAAATGCTCTCGCGAATTTGTCTGGGTTGGTTTTCGGTAAAGATAGTACTCATATGGTAGATACAAGCCAGTTTTTGGGTGACTTTTTCGATTTTAAAATAGGTATAGGTGATTTAGGCCATCTCTTTTCTAATAGGATTTTATTCTTAAAGCCAGATAAGGATGGTAAGGATTTCTTGTATAGCAGGCCGGATTGGTTGGTTTCGGATCAGTGGAGGAAACTGTCTCCTGAATTGACGGAGAGATATAAAGTAATGATGGTTGCCAAATCAGCCTTGTTGAAAACGCCTTTGCCAACAGGTATTCCTAACTTACCTGAGGTTAAGATAGTGGTAAATAGAGGGGGCATTCGAATCTTCTACAAGAATGGGAAAATTCAAGTGGATTATGAGAAACCAATAAGGAAGGAAGAGGTGGATCCTACTGCAAGCTTGTTGTTGCCTTATATAATTCCAGACATGATGGATCGTTTGGGCAAAGAAGTAAAGATTGTAAATTTGAAAGTGAATAATGATAAGTTAAAGAATCCTTTTAAATGGGATCGGTATGTGACAGGAGTGGATGGGAAGTTGGCAGAAAAGGTAATGCCTGATTTTTACCGGGTTAGAGGCAGGAGAAGTGTATTCAATTATCAATATTTGGGATATGGTAGATTTTCTCGGGATCATTCGAAGTTTATGTTCGATGATAAATCCTTGGGGAAAGTGAACATATTTACTCGTCAGGTAATGGGAAAGAAGGTTTGGATCTATGAGTATCCTGATCGTCCAAGGATTGCAAGTGAGAAGATAGGCCTATCTTCTGGGCCGGGACTGCCTCACTACTTGGGTGAGGTGAAGGGCAAGTCAGTCTTTGTCGCAATAAATCCCTATTATGATCCGAAAAAGATTATTGAAGTTGGCTATCTGGATCCGAAGTCTGAGGTAAAAGTATCTAAGCAAACATCGTCCGGAGGAGGGCCATCTTTTATGCCTCGGAGTGTGTTTTCTGCTTTTTCGCGTTACTTTCACACTGCTGCTGGAGTAGAGGAGAATAGTGGTGAGTGGATATTACATCCAACAGGACAGGGCGTCTTTTTCCAAGGTTGGTCAGTGCGTTTGGGAAGCAAGGATACAGTTCTTTCGGTGAGGCCTGTCTTAACAGGGCCATATACAACGTATTCAGCCTATAAGGGAAAAAAGACATCTACTCCATTTTCTCCGGATGTTCTAATCCATGGAAAACAAGAGTTAACATACCTTCCTACAAAGGTGAAGGGTGTTGTACTCCCTGTCTTGTACTTAAAGAATCCCGGGGATGAGAAAATCTTAAAGTTTCGCAATGCCATTCAAATGGGAAGGGAGAAGTTGCATAGGCCCTCAGATGTAAAGGTAAATGGTATGAGAGTTGTTTTTGCATATCGATTGGGGAAAGAAAATCCTATTTTGTCGCTTGAAAAGGCGAAGGTGACTTTCCCCAAATATTTTGTTGAAATAACGAACCCCAGATGTCTGCAGGGAAACTCTCTACGATTGCCACAGTATGATAAGGATATGCCAAGAATAAACTCTGTCAGTAAGACTGAGATAGGAAAGGATGGGAAAGTCTACCTCTCTAAAGGGGCGATTGTATATGGTTTTGGCCTGCCGAATAATGGCCGGATAGAGGAATATGGTGCTCCAGTAGATCTGAGGCTCAAAGGGGATAAGTTCTATCGTGTTTCTGATAATACCTTTGTAAAGAATATGGAGATTAACGCTGTCTGGCTTAATTCTGGTGGTAAAGATAGATTAGTGGCTCCTCAACCAGTTGCTGGGATTGGTAAGAACGGGAAAGGGGTATGGTTGAATATATATGACGTTAAGGGAGAGAGAGTAAAGAGGCAATCTGGGTCTATGATTATGTCTGATTTCAAATTTTACTATATAGAGAAATATAAAAGTGGTGATATGCTTGGTCGTTTTGGTGGTATAACCAATATTGCTTATCGAGGAACTATATCTGGAAAGACGTATCAAGGCATTATTCCTTCGAGTGCCCTACGGATGGTCAGATGGAGTCCTTCTTATGGGTTTATCCTTGAAATAAAGGGAACTTATTATCTTACCTCGCCTTATACTATGGATGGTAAAGGCAGTAGTTTAGGTGGTGTAAATCCGTTAGCGGGTATGAGGGTTGGTATTAATGTTGATAAAATTCTCAATCAGGATTGGATTAAGGTTAGTAACTTTTTGATTGGCTTAAAGAGCACAGCAGATACTGGATTATCAGCCAGCACTGCAGTGTCGTTTAGCAAGGGAGTGGACTTGGTCTTCAATAGGCAAATTGAGAGAAAACGAGGTATATATCAGTTAGATCCAGATAAGATGTTCCGAATCTATTCCAATTTGTGGATTGGAGGAGGCAGGAAAAATGCCGTGTTTGAGATTGGATCCTTAACTAATACTAATGGAATTGTGATGGTGCAGAAGCGAGAGTCCAATGGAAAATTCACTGTATCTCAGAGATGGAAAGGTATATCGATCCAAAGGAAATATAATGATGTATATCTGGCAATGGTGATAAATAAAGGTAGTGCTAAATTTATTGATGCTGATTTCTCAGGTCAGTTTCAATCCTCGGTGGAGCAGAGGATTTTTTATAACGGGAAAATAATAAGGTCCAATTCGATAATGATTGTTGGCCAGCGTCGTGGCAAGGATGGAAGCGCGATCCATCTCCTGAAAGAAGGGGCGTTTATCTCTCCTATGCTAACAGGGGGGAGTGGTTCACCAAGAAAAGGTGGATTTCCCTCTTTGGCTAACCCGATAAGTATTAATGTAATTGAGGTAGTCAAGACAGGGAAGATGTCAGTTGTAATGATAGCTGATAGGCTTCCGGTAAAGATAGGCATAAAAAAGGGTGTGTTCTACGATAGGCCGGTGTTAGGTAATGTTAGGATCGTCAATCGTAGTGGCAAAGATATATTGATACAGGTGAAAGGCCCAATGGATGTATTCTTGCCGGGGAAAAAGGATACTAAGACTATGACAGATTATAGAATTGATGAAAGCGGTAGACTGATTTCCCAGACTATCAAAGGGAAGATTACCAATACGATCTTTATCAATCCAAAAGGTCGGATGCGTTCAATAGGTGGAGTGTTGATGGCAAAATGGGCTCGGGATATGGTTTTTAAGAAGAACATCATTGGTAAAAGGGCTCATATAAAGTCAGAAATAGTCTCCGAGAATCAGCCTTGTTCTGACGGACATAAAATAAGGCGTCCAATAGATTCCACTCGCTATGGCCCTGGATATATGCAAGGACAGATAAAAGAAAATCAAGTAGTCACCTATATACCAAAAAATTCCCAAGCAGATTCCTTAACTCTAATACAAGGATTTAGACCCAAAGGGAGTGTATGGTTTGGATATGACCCTGGTAAGGGGCAGTTCTATTCTTTGGGCAAAGATGATAAAACGAATGCAGAATTTGCAATGGCATTACTTAAGAATGGGAAACCATTGATAGAAGGGCAGGTTGAGGCAAAATTATTACCTATTCAGGGAGGACAGGGGCTTTTCTACGCCCTTACCCCAATTGCGCTGGAACAGGTTTCTGAAGATAAGGGCAATTTGTACACATCAAAGAGTAGGCCTGAAAGACAATTCTATCCAATGAAGGCGGTTCTGGACTTATATCCGTTTAAGGATTATTCAAACCTTTATATAGCGACATCTAAAGAGGGACCTATAACTATGGTGATAAATCCTTTCACCTCCAAATCTGTCACTCTCTTGGAGGGAGGAGGGCTG